>NZ_SMMH01000015.1 GCF_004634215.1 Deinococcus fonticola
GCCAGGTGGGCCAGATCCAGATCCTTTGGGAAAGCGGAAGAAGAAATCTCCCGACCTCATCACTCTGCTGGAAGTCGGCTGGACGCTGGTTTTACGCCCTCTCTCATAAAGTTTGTCAGGCCGTCAGCCCTGCTCACGTTTGCTGCCCTGCTCACCCTGACCAGCACCGCCAGCGCCCGCACCTGGGACGAAATCAAGAAGTCCGGCACCATCAAGATCGCCACCGAGGGGGCCTTTCCTCCGTTCAACGTGCTGAACGGCAAGAAGCTGAGCGGTTTTGAAGTCGACCTGGCCAACGCCCTGGCCAAGCAGATGAACCTGAAAGTGAACTGGGTGACCGCACCCTTCGACGGCCTCTTGATCGGCCTGCAACAGGGGCGTTACGACTTCGTGATCGCCAGCCACGGCATTACGCCCGAACGCGCCAAAGCCGTGGACTTCAGTCACCCGCACTACTGCACCGGCGGCACGGTCGTTTCCAAGATGGGCGGCCCCAAGACCGCCGATGATCTGAACGGCAAGAAAGTCGCTGTGCAGGTCGGCACCACTTACCTGGAGAACGTGCAGAAACTTCCGGGCGTGAAGGCCGTCGTGTTCCCCAAGGACACCGACGCCCAGACCGCCCTGATGATGGGCCGCGCCGACGCCTGGGTGGGCGACAAGTTCACCGGCCTCGACCTGATCAAAGCACAGAAAGGCAAACTGCAACAGGGCGACATGCTGTACTCCGAGAAGATCGCCATGGCCGTCAAAAAAGGCAACAGCAGCCTGCTGAAGGAACTGAACGCCGAACTCGCCAAAGCGCAGAGCAACGGCGCCTACGCCAAGATCAGCAACCAGTATTTCAAGCAGGACATCCGCTGCAAGTAAGGTGAGAGAGCACCAATCGTCCACCTCGTGACTTGAGGTGGGCGGTATTTTTGCGCATGCCCGACGGCTGAAATGTTGCGGCTTTGAATCGTATTCGATGCCTTCGAGAAGAACGTCCGAATTCACTCCACGCTATTCAAGACCGTCATTTCTTCTGCTGGCGTCCGCTCGGAAAACAGAAGACGATTCACCTTGTGTTTTTAAAGTCGTCAGGGCTATCGGCCGGCGACTTCCACAATCGCCTCGATTTCCACGCTGATGCCGCGTGGCAGCGACCCCATCCCCACAGCGGAACGGGCATGTCTGCCCGCCTCACCGAACACCTCCACGAACAGGTTCGAACACCCGTTGATGACTTCCGGATGCTCCCCGAATTCCGGCGTGGCGTTCACCATGCCCAGAACCTTGACAATGCGCCGGACGCGGCTGAGGTCGCCCAGTTCCTGTTTCATCACGGCAATCAGGGTCAGGCCCACCTGCCGGGCGTCCGCCTGCGCCTGCGCCACGCTGATCTCGCGGCCTACTTTCAGGTGTGGGGCCTCCGGCGTTCCCGGCCCTTTTCCTGCCAGAAAAAGCAGGTTCCCCGTCTGCACGGCATGAACGTAACTGCCCAGCGGCGGCCCCACTTCAGGCAGGGTCAACTTCAATTCCTTCAGGCGGTCTTCGGGTGTCGGCATATTCACTCCTTGGGGTGGGTTTGAAGCTTTAACGTATCGCGACCGGGGCGCGTGGACTGGCAGAAACGCCCGGGAACTCGCAAACTGAAGGCATGGACAACCTTCAGAAGCACGTCATCGTCACCGGAGCAGCCCGCGGCATCGGGCGGGCCATCGCAGAACTGTACGCCGAGCGCGGCCATCAGGTACTGAGCGTCGACCTCAATCTGCCCCCGACCCTGAAAGGCCAGCGCCGCCTGAAAGCCGACATCAGCACCGCCGCCGGACGCAACCGCATCGTGCGGGCCGCGCATGAGCTGGGGCAGGTGACGGTGCTGGTCAACAACGCCGCCTACCAGAACGCGCACGGCAGCGTCTTGAACGTCTCGGAACGCGGCTGGGCCAGAACCCTGAACGTGAACCTGACCGCGCCCCTGCTCCTGACCCGCGCCCTGGTGCCGCTGATGCCGCACGGCTCGGCAGTGGTCAATGTGGCCAGCGTGCAGGGCCTGCTCGCCGAGCAGAACAACGCCGCGTACAACGCCAGCAAGGGCGGCCTGGTGAACCTGACCCGCGCCATGGCCCTCGACCTGGCCCCGCACGGGCTGCGCGTGAATGCTGTGGCCCCCGGCGCCATCAGCACCGAAGCGGTACTGGAAGCCATCGAGTCCAGCGACCACCCGGCCCAGACCCGCCAGGACTACGAGGACTTGCACGCCCTGCGCCGCCTCGGCACGCCCCGCGAAGTCGCGCAGGCGGTGTACTTTCTCGGCAGTCCCGAAGCCAGCTTCCTGACCGGAGTCATTTTGCCGGTCGACGGCGGCATGACCGCCAGTTTCATGATGGCGGGACGCCCGGTTTAGGGGAGCCGAAGGCTAGCGTCGGCGTGGGCGTCTGGGGCTGCGATGCTCGCCTTCACGCTGTTGAGCAGATGATCCAGCGCCCTGATTCCGGCCTGGCCCCTGCTGGTTTCTTTGCTGGTATTGCCCACCATTCCTGCTCGCAGTGCGCGGCTCATTCAGGCCGTTGCCGGAACCGCGCCCCTGCTTTTCCTGAATGTTCCTGTCGATCAGGTGTTCTTCCCTGGTGAAGGGCGGGTGCAAGTGCTGGGGCAGGCCGCGCCGCACCTGCTTCCAGCGTTCGCGCTGCTCGGGGATCAGCAGCACCAGATTCTTGCCGCCGCGTCCAGCGCGGGCCGTGCGCCCCGACCGGTGCACATGATCCTCGGAGGTGCTGGCGACATCGGCGTGAATGACCAACCGCACTTCCGGCAGGTCAATCCCGCGCCCCGCGATGTCGGTGGCGACCAGCACCCGCGCTTTTCCTTCCCGCAGGCTGGTCATCACTGCCTCGCGTTTCTTCTGATCCATGTTGCCCTGCAAGGCCACGACGTTCTCGCCGGGCAGCAGGCGGCCCAGCGCCTCGGCGCGCCGTTTCGCCAGGGCCTTGGTACGGCAGAACACCACCGCGCAGCCGCCCGGCTCGGCCAGCGCCAGCCGGATCTCGTCAGCAGCGTGTTTCAGGAGTTCGTCCCGGGTGCTGTCTACCGCCAGGTGCTCGGCCCGGCCCTCGCCCGCCGCCGCGATTTCCCCGGCAGCCAGCGGTTTTTCCTTCGCGGGCGGTTCGATGTCGATTCGCACCGGCTGACGCAGCACGCGCGACGCCACCGCCCGCACCTCGTCGGGGAAGGTGGCCGACGCCAGCGCCACCTGCACTTCACCCCCCTGTCCATTCGAAGCTGCCTGCGCCCGCGCCTGGTTCACGATCCATTCCACGTCCTTCAGGAAGCCCAGCGACAGCAACTCGTCCGCCTCGTCCAGCACCAGGTAACGCACGAACTGAAGCTGCAACTCGTTCTTGCCGATCAGGTCTTTCAGGCGGCCCGGCGTGCCGCTCACCACGCCCTTGCCGCTCGCCTCGCGTTTCGTCTCGCCGGGCGTGATGCCGCCCGTGATGCGCCCGGCAGGCATCCCCAGTTCCCGCGCCACGTCCCGGATTTGCACCGCCAGTTCACGGGTGGGGGAGACGATCAGCACCTCCGGCGTCATGCCCCGCGACTTCGCCTGCGTGCCGATGCCCCGCGCCGCCGCCGGAATCAGGAACGCCAGCGTCTTCCCGCTTCCTGTGCGGGCCGTCGCAATCACGTCATGCCCTGCCAGCAGTTGAGGAACAGCCAGTTCCTGAACCGGCGTGGGGGTGCGCCCCGCCAGCATCTGTCGCCACTCGGACGGGTCACTCAACTTCATGAGGGGGGCAGGAGCCACTTCAGGTGCTTTCTGACGGGGCGCATTGCCTTGCGGTCTGGCTTTCTGAGCGGGCTTCTCCTGCCGGCTCTGGCGAGTCTCTGTTCTGGTGCTCTCGCGCCTCGGCTGGCGGGGTTCCGCGCTCCGTTCTCCTTGCTTCGGTTGGCCGGCACGCGGTGCACGCTCCGGGCGGTTCCCGGACGTGTTCACCGTTTCTGCCTGCCAGTCGCCGGACTCACCGAAGGCCATACGAACCTCCGGCCCCGGCGCAGGCCGCTGTTGCGGGCCACGGTTGGGCCGCCCATCCCGGCGACCATTCTGGTTGGCCTGATTCTGAGGGCGCTGCTGGCTGTTCTGCCCGGTAGTCGCGTTCCTGTTTCTGTTGCGGTCGTTACGGTCGTCTCTCGTCATGTGAACTCCTGCCCCACGTGACCTGAACCGCAAGGGATAACTACTTTGAATGTCGGTGTCAAGCGGGCCGCCCCTTCAGGCAGGGAGCCAATGCCGGCCCGGCAATGCAAAGCAGTGTAACAGCCCAACATGAACCTGCCTTCAGACAGGCCACCGCCGTACACTGGACGTATGTCGGAACCTGCTTTCCAGCGCATGAGTGCCGAGGAATACCTGCGAACCGAGCGCGACAGTCCCGTGAAACGCGAGTTCGTGGACGGGTTCGTGTATCCCCTACATGTCCAGGCCGGAGCGAGCAAGACGCACACGCGCCTGACTCTGCGAATCGGTTCCATGCTGGAGAACCTGGCGACAGAGCGAGGGTGCCGCCCTTACGTCTCCGATATGAAACTCATGGCTTCGGCCTGGCGCACCTTCTACTACCCCGACGTGATGGTTTGCTGCGGCCCGGATAACCCGGAACAGGACTTCGAGGTCGACGCCTGCCTGCTGACCAAGGTGCTGTCGCCCAGCACGGCGGCGCATGACCGTACCGGGAAATTTGCTGCTTACACCGCCCTGCCGGGCCTGCAAACGTATCTGCTGGTCGAGCAGACTCAGCCGCGCATCTACGCCTATCAGCGCACGGAAGGCGGCTGGGAACTCACCGAGTACGAATCCGGCGAGATTCCACTGCCGTGCCTTGACGCGGGTTTGAATGTGGAGCGCGTCTACCGTGGGCTTGTCCTGACCTGAACGGTTTCAGCATGGGTCACCATTGAACGCCGGGTAGAGTGGTGTCCTATGGGTGGCTCTCCCTGGTGGTAAGTGGCTGGCGACTGAAAAAAGCTCCCGCCTGTCGTGGGCGGGAGCTTTCCGTTTGGTATTGGCGTCAGTTGAGTGATCCGGCGCTGAACTGGAACCCACCGTCACTGTAGTCCACGTTCAGGACGCTGCCGTCGGGAACCTTGCCCTGAAGGATTTCTCTGGCCAGCGGCGTTTCCACGTAGTTGCTGATGGCGCGTTTCAGCGGCCTTGCGCCGTAGGCGGGGTCGTACCCCAGTTCCGCGAGTTTATCTTTGGCCCCGTCGCTGAGGTGCAGCGTGACGCGGCGTTCCTGGAGGCGTTTGCGCAGGCTCGACAGTTGAATGTCCACGATCTGGTGCAGGTCTTTCTGCGTCAGGGCATCGAACACGATGATGTCGTCCACGCGGTTCAGGAATTCGGGGCGGAATTCGCTGCGCAGTTCCTCCAGTACGGCGTTCTTGATCGCCTCAGCGTCCTCGCCTCTGTGCTGCATGTCCAGAATCAGGGGGCTGCCGATATTGCTGGTCATGATGATCAGGGTGTTGCGGAAGTCCACCGTGCGGCCCTGACCGTCGGTGAGGCGGCCATCGTCCAGCACTTGCAGCAGGACATTGAACACGTCCGGGTGGGCTTTCTCGATCTCGTCGAAGAGAATGACGGCGTAGGGGCGGCGGCGCACCGCTTCGGTGAGTTGACCACCTTCCTCGAAGCCCACGTATCCGGGAGGGGCACCGATCAGGCGGGCCACCGTATGTTTCTCCATGTACTCGGACATATCGATGCGCACCATCGCGTCGGTACTGTCGAACAGGAATTCGGCGAGGGCTTTCGCAAGTTCGGTTTTGCCCACGCCCGACGGCCCCAGGAACATGAAGCTGCCCAGCGGGCGGTTGGGGTCGTTCAGGCCCGCGCGGGCGCGGCGGATGGCGTCCGAGACGCTGACGATGGCCCGATCCTGCCCGATCACGCGCTTGTGCAGTTGTTCTTCCAGGCGCATGAGCTTCTCGCGTTCGCCTTCCATCAGTTTGGACACCGGGATGCCCGTCCAGCGGCTCACCACCGACGCCACGTCCTCCTCGGTGACCTGGGTGTGGGCAAATTCGGCGTTCTTCAGCTTGGCTTCCATGTCGTGAACGTCTTTTTCCAGCGCGGGCAGTTCGCCGTACTCCAGCTTGGCGGCAGCTTCCAGGTCGTAATCGCGCTTGGCCCGCTCGATCTGGGTGCGCACGGAGTCCAGTTTCTCGCGCTTGTCACGCAGGGCCGCCACGTCCCCCCGCTCGGCTTCCCAGCGGCTGCGCACCTCGTTCAGCTCGTCCGTAATGGTCTTTAGCTGGTTGTCGATGTCCAGCAGGCGGTTCTGGCTGTCGGCGTCCTTCTCTTTGCGCAGGGCCTCGCGCTCGATTTCCAGTTGCAGTTTGCGGCGCGACAGTTGGTCGATGCGCTCCGGGCTGCTTTCCAGCGCCATGCGCAGGCGGGCAGCGGACTCGTCGATCAGGTCGATGGCCTTGTCCGGCAGTTGCCTGTCCGTGATGTAACGGTTGCTCAGTTGCGCAGCAGCCACCAGCGCCGGGTCGGTGATTTCCACGTTGTGGTGCGTCTGGTACTTCTCCTTGATGCCGCGCAGAATCGAGATGGTGTCCTCTACGCTGGGTTCATCGACAAACACCGGTTGGAAACGACGCTCCAGGGCGGGGTCTTTCTCGATTTCGCGGTACTCGTCCAGGGTGGTCGCGCCGATCATGTGCAGTTCACCACGGGCCAGCGCGGGTTTCAGCATGTTCCCCGCGTCCGGTGAACCCTCGGTTTTGCCCGCGCCCACGATGGTGTGCAGCTCGTCGATAAACAGGATGATCTCGCCCGCCGACTGCACCACCTCGTCCACCACGCCTTTCAGGCGTTCCTCGAACTCGCCGCGGAACTTGGCCCCCGCCAGCAGGCTGCCCATGTTCAGGCTGACGATCTTCTTGTTCTTCAGGCCTTCCGGCACGTCGCCTTTCACGATGCGCATGGCCAGGCCCTCAGCAATGGCGGTCTTGCCCACGCCGGGCTCACCGATCAGGACCGGGTTGTTCTTGGTGCGGCGCAGCAGAATTTGCATGGTGCGGCGGATTTCCTCGTCGCGGCCGATCACGGGGTCGAATTTGCCGTCTTTGGCGCGTTGCGTGAGGTCGACGCCGTACTTGGCGAGGGCATCGAATTGCTGTTCGGAAGTTTTGTTCGTCACGGTTTTCCCCTTGCGTTGCTCGGTGATGGCCCTGTTCAGGCTGCTTTCGTCGGGCAGGCCGCGCCCGCGGTACTCGCCGCGCAGGGCCAGCAGCAGCGCGTCGGCGGCCACGAAACTGTCGCCCATCTGGCCCGCGATGGTGTCGGCCTTCTGGAAAGCGCGGTTCAGCGCCGGGTCGAGGTACAGTTGCCCGTCCGTTCCCTGCACTTTCGGCAGTTTGGCGATTTCGGCGTCCAGTGCGGCCCTGGCTTCGTTCAGGTTCCCGCCGGCCTGGGTTATGGCGCGGGCGGCGGTGTCGTTGTCCAGCAGGGCGCGCAGCAGGTGAAAGTGCGTCAGGTTCTGGTTGCGGTTCTGCTGCGCCAGCGTCTGCGCCGCGTTGATGGCGGTGGCGCTCGCCTCGGTAAAGCGTTCAGGATTCAAAGTGAAAACCTCCAGAGGGAGAGGGATGATCTAACTACCCCTATTCTGGAAGTTGAGTGTGGTATTGTCAAGTTTATTGAGGGTTAAGAAAGGTGGTCAGGGTGACGAAAGGCGCTTGACTTCACCAGTCCAAAGCGTATCGAGATATTCACGCATACCGGGACAATGTGAAGTCAAGGCCAGCATTGCTGCTTCTCCTTTTGTCTCGTGATAGTCAGCAAGTACATGAAGAACTTCTCGCTGCATGGGGTTCAAGGACTCGGGCGTCAGGCTCCCAATTGGCTCGAACGTCAGGTGTAGAATGGCTTTTTCGATCCAGTAACTACCGTATTCCTGAATTCGAAGTTGCTCAGCGAGAAGTGGAGCTAGTGATTCGGCGCGTTTTCCAACCTGATCGAGAGCAATTGCAGAAGGAACCACTGAACTGACGGGCAGCACCTCTGGCCCTAAAAGCTCATCAAGTG
Source organism: Deinococcus fonticola (assembly GCF_004634215.1). Classification (NCBI taxonomy): domain Bacteria; kingdom Thermotogati; phylum Deinococcota; class Deinococci; order Deinococcales; family Deinococcaceae; genus Deinococcus; species Deinococcus fonticola. Next base: position 8,075 of record NZ_SMMH01000015.1, read on the forward strand.
CCTTATTCTCCATCAACACATCCTTGAGGGTCGTAATAACGCTGTCAGGGACATGGTTTCTTAAGGCTTCGGCTAGCACGAGCGCCAGCATCCAACGCAAGGCCTGTGAAGTTTGCTCATCGTGAAGTTTCACAAGGTCATCCCAAGCGCTGGTTGGAACTTCCTCATCCTTTAAAAGCTCCGCCAGGTGCATCCCAACTGCCACGCATTGACGCTCGTCCGGCAGCGTTGAAACAATTTCTTTAAGGCGTTCGGAAGCAAGTCGCTGGTTATACAGTGCCAATACGTTGAAATAGCGGCCCGCCGCAATTGCCACCGCAAGGTTGGTGTCATTAAGGAGTGGTGTAAATAGAGAATCAAGTCCCAGAAGTCGTTGCTGTAAAGCTAGCCAGTCTGGTGGGTAATACCCCTCGTCCCAGGCGAAGGCGCGAAAGTCCTTCATGCTGTGGAGCACCTGATGAAGGATGTTCAAGAGTTCAGGTCGATGCACTTCCGGCCCATTGAGAACCAACCATAGCCAAAAGGGCAGCACCGGTAAAAAAACCTCGTCTGGGGCAATACCCTGATGAAAAATACTGTTCGATAAATCATCTAGTGCTTCTGCTCCGGCCCTGAAGTCCTCGGAAGCAACTTGGCGGAGTAAAGTCGGAACATTTTCGGCAGAGCCATAGGAATGCCGATATGAACTCCAATCCACCTCATCCAATTCGCTGAGGGGCCGAATCCAATCCCTGTTCATTACTTCAGTTCGCCTGCGACGAGTTCCATCATGCCCTGGCCGGTGGCTTTCTGCCCTTGCCAGGTTCCCTGGACTTGAATTGGGCCTTCCCAGTAGGCCACGCGGGTGCCGTAACTCAGGAGTTCCTGCGGGTCGTTCACGGCGTTCACGTTCAGGTCGAACTCGTCGGCTTTCACCTGCCATGACAGGACGTACTGCCGGCCAGTTGCGCTCGTCCAGATGCGGCCCGGCATCATGCTGACATTCGTGGCGGCGCGGGCCACGCCCGCCTTATCGACGATGCTGCCGAAGGTCTGCACCGGCTGGCCGTCCATGGTGGTCACGCGGTACAGCATCAGGTCGTCGCCGTTGCCCATGTGAACGCTCATCCAGTCCCAGCGCGCCTGTTTACCGGCCTGCATGCCGCCCCATTGGTGATCCAGCCACGCCACGCCCTGTACGGGTTTGTTGTTGATGGTGCCGCTGAGGCCCAGGCGCGTGATGCTCTGGTAGTACATGGCCCCCGTGAGTTCCGGCACGCCGCTGTAACCGGGCGGGTGGATGACCGGGGGTTTCTGCGGCACGAAGTTCAGCACGAGCGGCCCGGCATTGAGCTTGAAGTCGTTGCCCACCTGCTCGAATGTCCACTCGCCGTCACGCAATTTCAGGGGCGGAAAGGAGGCCTTGCCCGTCCAGGGGTTCGGGGAGGCATTTTTCTCGATGAACGTGACCTTGCCCGTGTTCAGATCCGTCACGGCGATATGCGAGAAGAACACGTCCGTCGGGATTTCCGGCGGGGCGACCTTGAATTCTGCCCAGTGGAACGCCAGCTTCTGCTCGGGCAGGTAACCGCTGACATACCACCATTCCATGAAATCGCCGTGCGGGCCGAAATCCGTGGCCGACGGTTGAATGTCCTTGTTGAAGGAAGGCTGAAGGCGAGGCGCACACCCGGCCAGCAGCAAGGCCGTGCAGATCAGCAGCGGTTTCATGCCTCCAGGGTAAAGCAGCCTGGGGGGCGTACCGTATCGATTCGGTGAAGCGGGCGCTGTCCTGCCGGCAAAGCAGGATGTGTCCGGAACAGCTGGCCGGTTCGCTACTACAGAACGCGGGCCGATGAACCTGCCGTCCACCGACCCGCCTCCGCTGGAGAGGAGTTTATTCCTCGGTTTTCTCGGTGTCGCCCATGTTGGTGCTGGGGGGATCGCTGGCATCCATGCTCTGCGCGACGGCCACGTCCTGCTTGTCCATTCCCTTTTGCTCGGGGTCGGCGGCCACCTTGGCGGCCTGGCTTTCCATGCGCACGGTGGTGTTCAGGTCGCGTTTCTCGTCGTTGTTGCCCATGAACTGCAGGTCGACGTTGCTGACTTCCTCTTCGGTCTTGATGGGTTTGCCTTCCATGCCTTCACGCTAGCAGGGGGAACTTGAACCGCGCCTGAGCCATTCCTTCATGTGACCGGCGTTCACGGCCGCGGGCTTCAGGGGGCGATTTGCAGGACACTCTGGTTGCCACGCAGCACATACACCAGGATGCCGCTGCCGGCCAGCACGCCGCTCATGCGTTCGAGTTCGCGCACGGCGTCGGGCAGGCCCCCCCACTGCCGCCGGGGGTTCTCGCCGGGTTCCAGGTAAAACCCTTCCGGCAGAGCGATGATGCTGACGCGGCTGGCCTGGGCGCGGGCGTACATGGCCTGCCTGATCAGGTCGGCCCCGGCGCGGCCCGTGATGATGATCAGGTTGCCGCCGGCGCGGGTGGGCGGAATGACCGGGGGCAGGGTATTGGGCTGGATGCGGGCCAGCACTTGCAGCGCGGCGTGCAGACTGGCCTCGCCCCGGCCCGTCGGGGACTGCTGCCCCGTGGTAGCGACCGCCACGGGCAACTCCAGTTCCCCGGCCTCGCGGATCAGGCTGGCGGCCAGGCGCACGGCACTTTCCACGTACACGTCCGAATTGCCGAACACGTCCACGAACACCGTGAGGCTGCTGGCCGCCATGCGCTCCAGTTCCCGCACCATCAGGGTGTCGGTGCGGGCCGACAGCTTCCAGTGCACGCGCCCCGGCGGGTCGCCGTACACGTACTCCCTGGCCCCGCGCAGGCTGATGGCGTCCTCCAGGCCCAGCGAGCGCGTCAGCGTCCCTTCGCTGAGCAGGGGTCGCAGCAGGTCGGGCAATGTCAGGCCGTGCGTGCCGGGGTACACCTCCAGCCGGGTGTCGGGGCTGACCTTCAGGCTGCGCCAGAACAGGCCCAGCGGGTCGGCCCAGCGAACGGTGGCCCCGGGCCAGGAGTACACCCCGCGTTTTTTCAGGGTCAGGTTCGTCGAGAGTTCACTGCTCCTGTCGCCCAGCAGCAGCAGTTTTCCTGCCAGGGGCGCTTCTGGAATCAGCGAGAGGGGCAGCTCGTCTTCCCACACCACGCGCATGGGCAGGTGGCTGCGCAGGCGCAGAGTCACGTGCAGGGGAACGCGCCCGCCCGTGAACCCGGCCGGCGGCACTGAACGGGTCAGGCTGACCTGTGGCGGGCGGCGGTAGGCGGCCCACACCGCCGCCGTCACCACGCCCAGCAACACCAGCCACCACAGGGCCGTCACGCCTGCGTCACGGCCTGGCGGCGCCGGTTTCCACCGGCACGGGCACGCGCGTCAGCACCTCCTGCACCACGCCCTCGCCGTTCAGGCCCTGGAGCCGCGCCTCGATCTTCAGAGACAGGCGGTGTGGCAACACCCCGGCGGCGGCCTGCTGCACGTCGTCCGGCGTCACAAACGGGCGCCCGCCGAGCCACGCCAGGGCCTGCGCCGCGCCCTGCAGGGCCAGGCTGGCGCGTGGCCCGCCGCCCAGCGTCACCATCGGGTGCTCGCGGGTGGCGGCGCTCAGGGACGCCATGTAGCGCCGGGTGTCCGCGGCCACGAACACCCCGCGCACGTCACGCTGCGCGGCCAGCAGTTCCTCCGGGCCTGTCACCGCGCCCAGCGACTCGATGGGGTGCTGTCCCTGCAGGCGGCCCAGCATCTCCACCTCGTCCTCCAGGGTCGGGTACCCCACCGAGAGTTTCAGCAGGAAACGGTCAAGCTGCGCTTCCGGCAGGCGGTAGGTGCCCTCGTGCTCCACCGGGTTTTGCGTGGCGATCACCACGAAAGGCCGCGCCAGCCGGTGCGTCACGCCGGATTCGGTGACCTGCCCTTCGCCCATGGCCTCCAGCAGCGCCGACTGGGTCTTGGGCGTGGCGCGGTTGATCTCGTCGGCCAGCAGCAGACCCGTGAAAATCGGGCCGGGCATGAACTCGAAGGACGCCGGGCCCGGGCGGTAGATGCTGACGCCCGTCACGTCGCTGGGCAGCAGGTCCGGCGTGAACTGCACGCGCGTGAACTTCAGGCCCAGACTGGCCGCCAGGGCGCGGGCCAGCATGGTCTTGCCGGTGCCGGGGGCGTCTTCGAGCAGCACGTGCCCGCCCGCCAGGATGCCCGCCAGTGCCAGCCGCGTGACGGCCTCCTTGCCCACCAGCACCTGCGCCACGTTGTCCAGCACGCGCTGCCCGAACACCTGCCCGCGGGGATGCGGCCCGGTTACTCCCTGCTCTGTCATGGTCGTCATGTCAACTCCTGAGAAAGGTTCTGTTCCTGCGGTTCGTTAGGTTCATTGAAGGGGTAACGGGCGGCCAGGTCGGTCAGTTCGCGCGCCGCCTGTTCGGCCTGCGCCGCGTCGTGCTCGCTGACGCGCCCACCGTACCGCACCGGCTGGTACAGCGCCGTCAGCAGGCCCAGTGCCGGGGCGAAGGCCGCCTGAGCCGCGCTCACCCGCGCGGCATAGCGGGCCGGGGTTTCACTGCCCAGCCGCGCCCAGCCGTGCTGCGTGAGGGCCTCCAGCGCCGAGCGGTAGGCCAGGCGCACCCGGTGCCCGCTCAGGGCGTCTGCCGGCACCGGCATGCTGTCCGCCGTGGCCTCTTGCGGTTCCAGCTCCAGGTTTTTTTCCTGCGGCTGGCGTAAGGCCCAGCGCACTGCCAGAACGACCACCACCGCCTGAATGGCCAGCACGATCCAGAAGAAGAGACTGACGGCGTCCATCACCATGGGCACAGAGCGGATCTGCTCGAAAGCCTCCTTCCGCAGCTTCAATGCTGAACCCAGATCGCCTCCGGAGGCGCCGTCCACTGCGGGCACCCCGGCATCCGGTGAACTGGAAAAGATGAAAAACAGGGCCACATTCAACAGGATGGCCGCCGCCATCAGCAGTTCCAGCAGGGTCGGCTTCCGCCGCTGGCCACCCCGTAAGCCGAGCAGGCGGTAACCCAGCGCCAACAGCAGCAGGGCGCCCAGCAGCAGGGGCAATTCCAGCGGCGGCATGGAGAAGCCCCGGCTTTTCTCCAGCGTGTAGGCCACACCACCGGCCTTTCCCCCAGTGGCCTCCGCTGCCGCGCCCTGGGTGGGCTCCTCGCGTTTCACTGGAGGTTGCTGAGGCAGCGGCGAGGACTGGGCCACAGGTGCCTGGGTCGCCCCACCATTTCCCCGGGGCAACAGGAAAGAGAAGCCGAGCACCGCCACCAGGCCGGCCACCAGCCAGGCCCCGTAAAGCCGGTGATTCGTCTCCGCTGCCGGCCCTTCGGGCTCGCGGTACAGCGGCCGGTCATCCGGACTCTCTCTGAAAAGTGCCCCGCCTGCCAAGGCCACCACCGACAGCGGATGAGGCGCCATCAGCGCCACTCCGGCCGTTAACAGCAGTCCCTTCCGGCTGCCGCCGGCCAGCATGTTTGCCGCCCAGTGCAGCAACGCCACGTTCAGGAGGGCCAGCAGGTACTCCCAGCGCACCTGCCGGTAAAGATCGAGGGCGCCCGTACCGGCGGAGAGGATTCGGAGCACTTCGGGAAGAACCGCTGCGCCGACCACCAGCAGTCCCAGCAGCAGCCGCGCTTCGCCGCCGCGTTCACTGGCGGCACTGGCCCCGAACACCAGGCACAGCAGCAGCAGCGCCCACCACGGCAGTATTCCGGCCAGGGCCAACGGCAAAGCCGCCACCCCGAACCGGCGCAGCGCCCCCAGCCAGTCACGCAGCCAGTCACGTTGCGCCCGGTCAGGCGGCCTCCCGGGTGATGGGCCAGAAGAGGGGGAAAAGGTCATGTCCGTCTTTTATACGCGACTTTTCCCGGCGGCGCTGCTGCAACTGTCCTGTCATTCGGCGCGATATCAACAGATAAAGGCAGAGGGCCACCAGGTCGTCCCGGTGGCCCTTCAAAAGGGGCTCGTTTAACGGCGGCTGCGGTAACGTTCCAGCAATTCGGCCTTCAGGTCGTCAAACTTCACGCCCTTGCGCTCCTTGTGGCCCTCGGGCGTGCGCTCGCGGGTGGCGACCTCGCGGGCTTCCTGCTCCTTGTCACCCACAATGAGCATCACGGGAATGCGGCTGATCTCGGCGGTGCGCACCTTGGCCTGCATGCGGTTCGACGAATCGTCCACCTCGGCCCGCAGCCCGGTTCGGTGCAACTCGTCCCGCAGTTCCCAGGCGTAATCGTTGTGGCGGTCGGCAATCGGAATGATCATGACCTGGCGCGGGGCCAGCCACAGCGGGAAATTTCCAGCGTACTGCTCGATCAGGAAGGCGGTCATGCGCTCGGCCGTGGAGATCACGCCGCGGTGAATCATCACCGGGCGCTGGCGGCTGCCGTCCTCAGCCACGTATTCCAGGTCGAACTTCTGCGGGAGCAGGAAGTCCAGTTGCACCGTGCTGATGGTCTCGTCCTTGCCCAGCGCGCTGCGCACCTGCACGTCCAGTTTCGGGCCGTAGAAGGCCGCGTCACCCGGCGACTCGTAGAATTCCAGGTTCATGTCCTTCAGGGCCTGGCGCAGTTCTGCCTCGGCGTGGTTCCACATCTCGTCGTCCTGAAAGTACTTCTCGGCATCACCGGGGTCGCGCAGCGAGAGGCGGTAGCTGTAGTTCTTGAAACCCAGCACCTCGTAGGCGTCCTGAATCAGCTTGACCACGGCCTTGAACTCGCGCTGAATCTGGTCCGGGCGGCAGAAGATGTGCGCGTCGTTCAGCGTCATGGCCCGCACGCGCGAAAGCCCCGTGAGCTGCCCGCTCTGCTCGTAACGGTGCATCATGCCCATCTCCGCGATCTTGATGGGCAGTTCGCGGTAGGAGTGCGGCTTGTAGGCGTACACCTGGATGTGGTGCGGGCAGTTCATGGGCCGCAGCACCAGTTCTTCCTGGTCGTCCAGCTTCATGACCGGGAACATGTCCTCCTGGTAGTGAGCCCAGTGACCGCTGATCTTGTACAGTTCGGACTTGGCCAGCACCGGCGTGTACACGTGCTGGTAGCCGTCAGCCAGCTCCTTGTCCACGATGTAGCGCTCCAGTTCGCGGCGAATCGTGGCGCCGCCCGGCAGCCACAGCGGCAGCCCCGGCCCGACCACCTCGCTGTTGAAGAACAGCTCCATCTCCTTGCCGATGCGGCGGTGGTCGCGGCGCTTGGCTTCCTCCAGCAGGTGCAGGTACTCGTCCAGCTCCTTCTGGGTGGCGAAGGCCACGCCGTACACGCGTTGCAGGATGGGATTCTTCTCGTTGCCGCGCCAGTACGCGCCGCTGGTGCTCATCAGCTTGAAGCTCTGGGGCAGTCTGCCGGTGCTGGGAAAGTGCGGCCCGGCGCACAGGTCGACGTAATCGCCCTGCCCGTACAGGGTCACGGCCTCGCCCCCCGGGATGCCCTCGATCAGCTCGGCCTTGTACGGGTCGTGCGGAAACTGCGCCAGCGCGTCGGCCTTGCTGACCTCACGGCGGCTGAAATCCAGCCCGCGCCCGATGATGTCGCGCATGATCTTCTCGATCTCCGGCAGGTCTTCCTCACGCAGCGGCTCGGGCAGGTCGAAGTCCTGGTACCAGCCGTTCTCAATGTACGGCCCCACCCCTCGCTTGATGGCGTCCGGGCCATACCCTTTGGCCTTATAGAATTCGCCCACCGCCATGCTCATCACATGCCCCAGCGAGTGCCGGAACAGCGGCGCAGCGTCCGCCGGGTTCTTCTTCGTGATCAGGGTGATGTTCGCGCCGTCTGGCAGCGGGGTCATCAGGTCCACCAGTTCGCCGTTCGCCGTGGCGGCCAGGGCATCTTGCGCCAGGCGCGGCCCGATGGCTCTGGCGGCGTCCAGGGCCGTCGCGCCCGGCTGAAGTTCGAGTTGTTTACCGTCGGGAAGAATCACGTGCATAAATCACCTCTTTGAGCCGGCAGCCGCAAGGCCACCTGCAATAGAAAACCCGGTCTGACCACACCAGCAAAACGCCTGAAAACCGCAGGGGGGTTCTCAGGCGCTCAGAGTTCGAGTGATCAGACCGGACATCAAATAACTTCGGCCGCAAACGCCGCGCATCACCAGACCGGAGTGACGGGGCGAGGGCTTCATGCCCAGCAGCATAGCGGGAAGTGGGGGACAGGGGCAAGCCGTCTCGGCCATTCGTCCCCTTTTCGCCGCCAGGTGAACCCTGCGAAACATCTCCTGCCCGCGCTGGAGGCAAACGTGTGGGGGCGAGGGGAGGGTTCAGGGCGGTGGGGGTGGGCTGGTGACTGAACCTGTGTAAACATTACACTTGCCTGAATGCGTTACCTCATTCCGATTCTGCTGCTGCTCGCGGCAGCCTGGTACTTCACCACGGGCTTCCGCGTGGGCGTCGTGACGTTCACACCCACCACCATGATCAACGCCAACGGCAAGGCTACTTACAATCTGCGTTCCTTCGAGGAGAGAAAGCAGGTGGGCCTGATCGGCACCTGCACCGTGAAAAGTGGGCTGGCCACGGTGCGGCTGCTGCGCCCGGACGGCACGCAGGCTGATGGGAAGGAATGCCCTCCCGGTGGCCCGTGGAGCATCACTGTGCAGGACAAAGGCATCTCCGGTAATTACCGGGCTGTTATCGAGTACCGGAATTTCAACGGCAAGATTGAACTGAACGAACTGCCGCCCGGCAAGTAATTCTCAGCGGGTCAAGAGTTCTGGAACCTGCCCCCCGCACGCCACCCAGGCCGTGAGCAGGTCGTCTGGCGGCGTGGCCTCAAGCGTCAACGGCTGTCCAGTGACCGGGTGCGGAATCACCAGTTTCAGGGCGTGCAGGGCCTGACGCCCGATCAGGGCACTTTCGCGCCCGTACACCGTATCGCCCAGGATGGGGCTGCCCAGGTGTGCCAGGTGAACCCGGATCTGGTGCGTGCGGCCTGTCCTGGGTTGGGCCTGTACCAGCGCCAGCGTTCGTCCATGCCCGTCCGGGTGCGCTGCAAGCGGAGTCAACAGTGTCTGGGCCTCGCGCGCCAGCACGCCCCCCACGGTCATGCGCTGGCGCGCGGCGGGGTGACGGCCAATCGGGGCATCTACCTGCGCCGGGCGCTCGGCCTTCCAGGTGCCCGCCGCAATCGCCAGATAAGTTTTCTGCGTTTCCCGCTCCTTGAAGGCGGCGGCCAGCCGCGCATGCGCCGCCACCGTCTTGGCGACCACGATCACGCCGCTGGTGTCCTTGTCCAGCCGGTGCACGATGCCGGGCCGGAAGCCCTCGGCGCTGTCGAAACCCTCCTGCTCCGGCAACTTCACGCGGCCCAGCAGGGCGTTCACCAGCGTGCCTGCATGCACCCCAGGGGCCGGGTGGGTCACCATTCCGGGCGGCTTGTTCACGGCGATCAGCTGCTCATCCTCGAAAATAACGTCCAGCGGGATGTCTTCCGGCTCAACGGTGGCGTCCGGCACAGGCGGCGGCGTCACGCGCAGCACCTCGCCGCCCCTGAGTTTCGCGCTGGGCTTGGTCACTTCACGCCCGTCCACCCGCACCGCCCCCGCCTCGATCCAGCCCGCCACCTGCGAGCGGCTTACGCCCGACAATTCGGCCAGCACGGCATCCAGGCGTCCGGGGGTCGCGGTCAGGGTCAGCAGATCACTCACAATCCGCCAGTGTAGCGCCGACAGCGGAACCCAACGCGCCAGGGGTACTGAACGGCGTGAACTGGGCCGGCCTGGCTCTGGGTGCCTGGGCTTGAGGCCTAGCCCCGGTTTACTCGATGATTCGCGGGCTGCAAATGCCGAACCTGAACTGAGATGCAGGTCAGGTCTTATAGGTTCTTTTCGCCTCCCAGCGCGTTCGGCAACCGCTGTGCCCTAGTTCTGGTGACCCAGGCATGCTGTCCCATACAGCACAATGCGCGTATGCAAGTGCTTCAAGGCCCAGACGCCCGCGCTGCCCTGACCCGCAACTTCGACCAGACCCCGGTGCCCGACGCCGTGCTGGCACGTATCGAGCAGACCTTTGGCGAACCCCTGACGCCCACCCAGGTCGTCGAGCGCATCCTGGCCGACGTGCGCGCCAGGGGAGACGACGCCCTGCGCGACTGGACGGCACAACTCGACGGCACCCGCCCCGAAACCCTGGAAGTTACGGCCGAGGAAATCCAGGCCGCGCAGATCGAGCCGGCGTTGCATGAGGCGGTGAACCTCGCCATCCGGCGCGTGCGGGCCTTCTACCAGCAGCAGCCTGCCCACGGCTTTCTGAACCACGGCCCGGACGGCGCCCTGGGCCAACTCGTGCGGCCCATCGGGCGGGTGGGGGTGTATGTGCCGGGCGGCCTCGCGCCCCTGATCTCGACCCTTATTCACACCGGCGTTCCCGCACAGGTGGCGGGCGTGCCCGAAATAATCGTTACCACGCCGCCCGGAAAAGACGGCAGCGTTCACCCCGCCATCCTGGTGGCCGCGCGGGAAATGGGCATTACACGCATCTTCAAGGTCGGCGGGGCGCAGGCGGTCGGTGCTATGGCCTACGGCACGGCCAGCATTCCCAGCGTGGATAAGATCGCCGGGCCTGGCAACCTGTTCGTGGTCATCGCCAAACGCCTGGTGTACGGCCAGACCGGCATCGAGAGCCTGCCTGGCCCCACCGAGACGCTGGTTGTGGCCGACGACACGGCCGACGCCCGCCACGTCGCCGCCGACCTGCTGGCCCAGGCCGAACACAACGGCGCAGAACCCGTGCTGGTCAGCACCAGCCGCGAGAAACTGCTGGAAGTCCAGGCAGAACTGGGCCAGCAACTCGAGAACCTCCCCGAACCCAACCGCAGCTGGGCACGCGACAGCGTGAATGCCCGCATGAAAATTGTCCTGGCCACCGATATCGACGAGGCCCTCGACCTCGCCAATCTGTATGCCCCCGAGCACCTGTGCCTGCTCACCCGCGACCCCTGGAGCCTGCTGGGCAAAGTTCAGCGCGCGGGCGGCGTCTTCGTCGGCGAAGCCAGCATGGAAGCCCTGGGCGATTACGTCGCCGGCCCCAGCCACGTCATGCCCACCGGAGGCACCGCCCGCTTCACCAGCCCCGTCAACGTCCGCGACTTCCAGAACATCATCAGTGTGGTCGGTGTGAACGAGGAAACCCTGCGGCGTATTGGCCCGGCGGCGGCGCGGCTGGCGCGTGCCGAGGGCCTCGAGGCGCACGCCAGGGCGGTAGAAAGCCGGTTGGGAGGAAAGGAACAGGAAGGAGGCTAAGGGGCTTTAGCCTCCACGAGGGATAGGGAAAACCCGTCCGGGTGCGCAAAGCAAAGTGACATATGAGGCGTTCTGCCGTTCAGCGTTTTTCGCGCAGTGGCCCCAGGACGATTATTCCGGCGTTTTTCAGATCCTGACGCAGGTGGTCGGCGTTCAGGTGCGGGTAGAGCGGCCGGGCTTCGAGGGTGGCGTCGCCCAGGCGGGCGATAGGCCAGCTGCGGAATTCCCAGCCCGAGAGGTCGGCGCAAAGATCCGGGAGATGGGAACTGCCGTCTGGCGTAATAATTTCAGCGAACAGCACCCCGAACACCTCAGGGGTGGTATGGGCCTGGCGCGGCAGGGCGGGCGGCAAGAGGTCTGGGGTGAGTGTGCAGTAGGTCATGGCGTTCCTCCTGGTGGCTTCCAGGGTGCGCCTGCGCGGGCAGTTCAGGACATCGGTGGTGGGCGGCGCAACTCCGGGCAGGCATCGGGAAAACCGATGGGGGAACTCATGCCAGGTTTCTACAATGGGGCATGACGCGCTCCCGCCAGGGTTCACCGCCCACACTGGCCCAACTCCGCGCCCTGATTGCTGTGGCGGACGCCGGAGGCTTCTGCGAGGCCGCCGCCGAATTGAACGTGTCCCAGTCGACCCTGAGTGAAGCAGTCGGCAAACTGGAGGACGGCGTGGGCCGCCCATTGCTGCGCCGCACGCCCGCCGGCACGGTACTGACGCCAGCTGGGATTCGGGTACTGACGCACGCCCGCACCGCCGTGCAGGCCGCCTGCGACGTGCTGCTGGCCGCGCAGGAGGACGAGGCGTTGTCGGGAGTGCTGCGGGTCGCGTCCTTCCGCTCGACCGCCACGCACCTGCTGCCGCCCGTGCTGGCAAGATTTCGCGCCCTGCATCCCGGAGTCACAGTGAAGATGCAGGACGGCGAGGTTGCCGGCGGCGGCGAGGTTCAGGTGCTCAGCGGCCAGGCCGACCTGGCGCTGGTGGTGGCGGACGAGGTGCCGGGCCTGCACCTGACGTCCCTGCTGCTCGACGAGTACCTGTTCATTGCCCCGCAGGCGCGCGGCGAGCACCCGGTCACGCTGGCCGAACTGGACGGCCTGCCGCTGCTGCTGCCGCCCGGCGTCAATTCCTGCAACCGCCGGGTGCGCGGGTTTTTCACCGAGGGGAGATTGCACCTGAACGTCCTGGAGGAACTGGACGAGGACAGCGTCATTCTGGGCATGGTGGCCCATGGTCTGGGGCACACCATCATGCCCAGGCTGGCGGCCTTTCCCTTCCCGCCGGGCCTGGTGGCCCTTCCGCTGCCCGAACCGCTTTCGCGTCCGCTGGCGCTGGCCGTGCAACCTCACCGCGCCCACCTGCCGGTTGTGAAGGCATTTACTGAACTGCTGGTGCAGACGCTCCGGGACAGCGCCGGAGTGACGCTACTGCCCACCAGAACCGGTCAGGTCGCGCACCTGAACTGAGCCGGGCCGCTTTCCTCTGGCATGGTGGGCTAAGCGTCATGGCTGACCCCATTGCTCATCTGCTACACTCCGCTCATGTACGCGCTGTGTTGCCTTCCCCTGCGGTAAGCGACGCCTGCCTGCCGCGCCTTTCCCTTGTGGACTCGGCGCGGCTTTCTTTTTGCCCTCAAGGAGCCTTATGACTGACCCGAACCGCCTGCCCGACCCCAACATCGTCCTGTACGACACCATGCAGCGCCAGAAGGTGCGCTTTGAGCCGACCACGCCCGGCCATGTGGGCATGTACCTGTGCGGCCCGACCGTGTACAGCGACGCGCACCTGGGCCATGCCAAAAAGGAAGTGGCCTTCGACGTGGTGCGCCGCACCTTCGAGCACTTCGGTTACCGGGTGCGTTTCGTGGCGAACATCACCGACGTGGGCCACCTGCAAAACGACTCCGACGACGGCGAGGACAAGATGCTGGCCCGCGCCCGGCTGGAGCAACTGGAGCCCATGGAGGTGGCCGACAAGTACTTCTGGTCGTTCTTCAAGGACATGGATGACCTGAACGTGAAGCGCCCCAGCATCAACCCCCGCGCCACCGGGCACATTCAGGAGCAGATCAGACTGATCGAGGAGCTGATCGCGCGCGGCCACGCCTACGAATCGGCGGGCAGCGTGTACTTCGACGTGCGAAGCTGGCCGGAGTACGGCAAACTGTCGGGCCGCAAACTGGACGACCAGGAGGAAGGCACCCGTGAGGCCGTGCGCGAGGAGAAACGCGATCCGCGCGACTTCGCGCTGTGGAAGCACGCCGAACCCGAGCACCTGATGCGCTGGGACTCGCCGTGGGGCGTGGGCTTTCCGGGGTGGCACATCGAGTGCAGCGCCATGAGCCTCAAGTACCTGGGCGAGGGCTTCGACATTCACGGCGGCGGCCTCGACCTGCAATTCCCGCACCACGAGGCCGAGATCGCGCAGGCCGAGGCCGCCGGGCACCACTTCGCGCGCTACTGGATGCACAACAACATGCTGACTGTGAACGGCGAGAAGATGAGCAAAAGCAAGGGCAACTTCACGACCATTCAGGACGTGCTGAAGAAGTACGACCCGATGGTGGTGCGTTTCCTGCTGGTAAGCAGCCATTACCGCAGCGTCACCGAATTTTCGGAGGAGGTCTTCGATTCCGCCCGGAACGGGTATCGCCGCATCACCGAGGCGCTGGCCAACCTGGAACGCGCTCTGAAAGACGCCCCAGCCGGTTCCGATGCCGCCCTGAACAGCAAGATCGACGTGCACACCCAGGCCTTCGAGGACGCCCTGCGCGACGATTTCAACACGCCCAAAGCCGTGGCCGCCCTGTTTGGCCTGACCACCGACGTGAACGCCGCCCTGAACAGCGGCAAGGTGGGACAGGGGAGCATAGAATGCGCTCTGAACGCTTACCGCACGCTGGGGGGTGAGGTGCTGGGTCTGTTTGCTGCCGACGCCCAGACCGCGCAGGACGACACCGAAGTGGTGGACGCCCTGATGGAACTGGTGTTGAAGGCCCGCCAGCATTACCGCCTGCAAAAGCAGTACGCCCAGGCCGACGACGTGCGCGACACCTTGAACCGCGTGGGCGTGACCGTCGAGGACACCAGGGACGGCGCCCGCTGGAAACGCTGAGCCGCCTGGCTTTTTCGCTCAATCTGGTCGCACGAACGCGAGGGTTCGGTCGTCTTCCCGACTGAACTGTCCGTGGTCTTCTCTGTAAACGGCGCACCGAACGGGCTTCGGGTGCGCCGAACTTTTCTGTCCTGCGAGGGCTTTACGGCGTGGTCAGCCACCAGCGGCCGTAGGGGGGCAGCGTCAATTCCGCCGGGGTCAGGTCGTACTGGAAGCCGCTCAGGCGTTCATCGGCCGTGTCGCCCAGGTGCCTGCGCAAGAGGTGGCCGGGGACGGGCACGGGTTCCTCGCTGAAGTTGTACACCTGCAAGAGGGTGCCCAGGGGGTGCCCGCGCAGCAGCAGCAGCAGGCGCCTGTCCGGGCTGGGGATCACCTGACTTTCGATGCTGGCATGCAGGTGCGGGGTGCTTTGCCGCACGCGAATCAGGTGACGCAGGCCCGCATTTACGCGCCCGGCGGGCGTGTCGGCGTTCGCCTGCACGGCGCCGGCCACTTCCCAGTTCATCTGTGGCCGGTGAACCCAGCGGTTGTCGGCGGCGTGTTCGGGCGTCTGCGCGAAGCTGTAGTCGTTGAACACGGCCAGTTCGTCGCCCATGTACAGCAGCGGCACGCCCCCGAAGCCCAGCGTGACGGTGTGCAGCAGCAGCAGGCGCTGCACGGCGTCGTTCACCTGCTCGGGAGTCTCGGCCGCCTCCAGCCCGGCTAGGCTGGCCGCCGACCCACTGATGCGCCGGTCACCAGTCTCCGGGTTGAACTGAAACACCAGCCCGCGCGCGAAGCTGCCGGGAAATTCGCCGCTGTAGAAGTCCGAGAGGAAGTGGCGGTGAGTGGGCCCGCTGAGGCCCGCGCGCGCGGCATCCTCGTCGCTGATGGCCCAGCCGATGTCGTCGTGGCAGCGCACGTACATCCCCCAGGTGGTGTTGGTGGGCTTGGGCGCAAAAGCTTTCAGGGCTTCCTCGAAGAGCCGGGTCTGGCGGCTGGCGAGGGTGCTCCAGAGCTGCACCATCAGGCTGTTGTGGTAGGCCATGTCACTGACCTTCCCGTGGTGGTCGCGCGTCCCCAGATAGTGGATCAGGTCGCCAGGGGCCACGATGGCTTCCGCCTTGAAAGCCACGCCCGGCGAGACGATGCGCAGGCAGCTTCGCAGGGCGCGGGTAATTTGATGCACTTCCGGCTGGTTCTGGCAGTCGGTGCCGAGCCGCTTCCAGATGAAGGCGATGGCGTCCAGCCGGAACACCTCCACGCCCCGGTTGGCAAGGTACAGGATGATCTCCAGGAACTCGCGGAACACGTCCGGATTGGCCCAGTTGAGGTCCCACTGGTAGGCGTTGAAGGTCGTCCAGACCCACCCGCCCGCTTCCTCATTCCAGGTGAAGTTGCCCGGCGCGAAATCCGGAAAGATTTCAGGCAGTGTCCGCTCTAAGCGGTCCGGTGCGGCGCGATCCGGGAAAATGTGAAAGTAACGGCGGTATTTCTCTTCGCCCGCACGGGCTCTGGCGGCCCACTCGTGCTCCTGCGCCACGTGATTGAGCACCAGGTCCAGCACCAGGCTGATGCCCCGGCCGCGCAGGTCGCGGGCCAGCAGTGAGAGGTCGTCCATGCTGCCCAGGTCGGAGCGCACCGCGCGGTAATCCTGCACGGCGTACCCACCGTCGTTCTCGCCAGGGCGGGGGTTCAACAGGGGCATCAGGTGCAGGTACTTCACGCCCAGGCCCTGGAGGTAATCGACTTTCTGAGCCACGCCCTTGAGATTCCCGGCGAAGCGATCTGCGTAGGCCACGTACCCGATCATGTCGGGTTGCTGCAACCAGTCGGGGCGCAGCAGCCGCGCCTCGTCCAGGCGTTTGAGGTCGTCCGGGCGGGCGTGGAAGGCGTGGATCATGACCTCGAACAGTTCGTCCAGCAGGACGTTCGTCTGGTCGCCGTACACCGCTTCCAGGCTTTCGACCAGGTCGGCGCCGTAGCGTTCCAGGCGCAGCAGAAACGTGTCGGCGTCACGGTCGTCATCGAAGTTGGGGCGCAGGCGCTGGGCCAGGGCGGACTTGAGCATGACCCAGCATAAGCCCAGACTGGGAGCGTTTCCACGCGTTCGGGAATTCGGAGGACATCGGTTCTGAGCGCACCCGCAGCCGTGTTGGGGCCGGCAGGGCTGTCGCCCCTCAGTCCAGTTCGGCCTCACCCAGCAGCTTTTGCAGGCCGTTCAGGTCGAGGGGGCTCAGCACGGCCGCCAACCTCTCCGCGAAGTTTGGGGGCGCTCCGGGGAGCCGGGCCGCGATCAGGGCCGCGCCCTTCTCGTTCAGCAGCCATGTTTCATGAATGGCGCACAGTTCCTGAATGAACGCCATCGCGGCCTGGTACGCGCAGCCCCCGGCGTAATGCAGGTCGTCTTTCTTCAGCCCCTTCTGACCCGCTGCCAGCCAGAACCCCTTCTGCCACCCGTAATGCTGGCGCAGCGCCAGCGACAGCGCGGGCGGGTAACTTTTCACCTGCCGCTTCAATTCGGCCAGCTGGCCCGAAGCGTCCTCGAGGATGACGCAACTTGCCAGTTCGGCCGCGTAGTGGTGCGCGTGAATGCCGTGCGGGTGGCCCGGCTGGGTGTACAGCGCCACCTGGCCGGCCAGGGCGTCCTGCACGCTTTGCTGCACGCGCCCGAGGTCGCGGTAAATGAAATCGACGCGCTGTCCGCGCACCGTCAACCACGCCCCGCCGTCCACCCACGGCCCCCAGCCGCCGATAGGACTCGCCTGCGCCATACCGCTGTCATCCAGGCGCTGACACAGGGCGTCGAGGGCCGCCAGGTCGAAGCTTCCCTGGTAAGCCAGACTCAGGTCGAGGTCGGATTCCGGCGTGGCGGTTCCGGTGGCGTAGGAACCGCCCAGGGCCACGCCCAGCACGCCGGGAAGGTGGGCGAGTTGGGCGGCCAGTTCGTGGGCCAGGGCAGGTAGGGTCATACCCGCAGTTTATCGCTGACCGTCCGGTCAGTCGGAACACTTCTCTTGTTTCCTTACTTACCGATCGGTAAATTACCCCCATGACCACCCAGTTGCTCTTTGCGATCATTGCCATGACCACCGCCCTGATCTCCTACAGCATCGGCGTATGGGGCGAAAAACGCGCCGGAACCATCTGGCCCCTGCACCTGGCCGCCTTCTGGTTCGGCCTGATCTGCGACACCACCGGCACCGAAATGATGCGCCGCATCGCGCTGGAAAGTGGCGGCGGGGGCCTGAACCTCCACTCCGCGCTGGGCGCCCTGGCCCTGCTGCTGATGGCCGTGCACGCCGTCTGGGCCACCCTCACCTACTTTAAAAACGACGTGCAGGCCATGCAGACCTTCCACCGCTTCAGCCTCAGCGTCTGGAGCTTATGGCTCGTTCCCTTTGTCAGCGGGCTGATCCTGGCCAATCTGCGCCACGCCTGAGGGCGTCAACCACGCCGGCAGCCCCTCCACCTGAATCACGCAGAACCTGTTCCCGTCCGGGTCGGCCAGCACCACGAAGTCCGCGCCGGGCGGGTACTTCCAGTCCACACCCGGTGGCGCGCGGCAAGTCCCGCACCCCCCACACGACAGAACCGATGTGCAACATGCCCGCAGTGTTCTACGTGACCCGTTATTCTGAGGGGCGATGACTAAGGATTCCGGGAAGCAGGACTCAGGCAAGCAGGACAAGAAGGCCCAGCAGTACGGCGTCACGCCGCAGAGCGTGGACTTTAACGACTGGTACAACGAAGTGGTGAAAAAGGCCGACCTGGCCGACAACAGCCCGGTGGCGGGCGCGATGGTCGTAAAACCCTACGGCAGCGCCCTGTGGGAAAATATTCAGCGCTGGCTGGACGACCGTTTCAAGGCGACCGGGCACGAGTCGCTGGTGTTCCCGACACTGATTCCCATGAGCTTCATCATGAAGGAAGCCGATCACGTGGAGGGCTTCGCGCCGGAGCTGTTTACCGTGAACAAGATCGGCACCGAGGAACTGGCCGAGCCTTACGTCATGCGCCCGACCTCCGAGACGATCATCGGGCACATGTGGAGCGGCTGGCTCAACAGTTACCGCGACCTGCCGTTCCTGCATTACCAGTGGGGCAGCGTGTTCCGCGCCGAGCTGCGCACCAAGGCATTTTTGCGCACGTCCGAGTTCTACTGGCACGAGGGCCACACCGCGCACGCCGCCGAGGACGAGGCCCGCGCCGAGGTGCGCACGATCCTCGACCTGTACCACGAGTTCTGCCGTGACGTGCTGGCCCTGCCGGTGGTACGTGGCGAGAAAACCGCGTCCGAGCGCTTTGCCGGGGCGGTCAGCACCTTTTCCATCGAGGGCATGATGCGCGACGGCAAAGCCCTGCAAAGCGGCACCAGCCATTACCTGGGTCAGAACTTCAGCCGGGCCTTCGACGTGAAGTTCCAGACCCGCGAACAGAAAGAGGAATTTGCGCACACCACCAGCTGGGCCATTTCCAGCCGCATTATCGGCGCCATCATCATGACGCACGGCGACGACTTCGGCCTGATGATGCCCCCCCGCATCGCCCCCATTCAGGTCGTGATCATTCCCGTGGGTCGCAAGGACAACTTCGACGAGATGGTGGCCGAGGGCGAGAAGCTGGCCGCCGAACTCCGTGCCCAGGGTCTGCGCGTGAAGGTGGACAAACGCGACGGCGTGACGAACGGCTTCAAGTACAACGACTGGGAACTCAAGGGCGTGCCGGTGCGCGTGGAACTCGGCCCGCGCGATCTGGAACAGGGCGTCGTCGTCGTGAAAAACCGGAACAGCAGCGACAAGGAAACCCTGGCCCGCGCCGAAGCGGTCGGCGGTATGCCCGCCCGCCTGGACACCATTCACGACTGGCTGCTGCGGCGCGCCACCGACTACCTGCTGGAACACACCGTCGAGGCCGACGACTACGACACCTTCAAGCAGAAAATCGAGGAAGGCAACTGGGTGCGTTCCTACCACTGCGGGAGCGCCGCCTGCGAGGCCGGCATCAAGGAAGACACCAAGGCCACCACCCGCAACGTCCCCCTCGACGATGCCGAATTCTTCAACGAGCAGGGCAGCGGCAAGTGCGTGAAGTGCGGAATGGACAGCGCTTACGGCAAACGCGTGATCTTCGGACGGCAGTACTGAGCCCAGCGATCTTAGGCCCAGCAGGAAGGAAGGTGGCTTAATACAACGAACCGCCCTGGCACCCGCCGGGGCGGTTTGCTTTTACAGTGGGGCATGCCAACGGAATTCCCAGCCAACGCGGACGACGCCCTGCGCCAACACCTGCGGGCGCTGCTCACCGAAGCTCAGGCTCACATCACGTTGGATGACGTGCTGACGGGGTTTCCGCTGGAGCGCATCAACGAGCGGGTTCACGGTCTGCCTTACTCGGCATTCGAGCTGCTGTGGCACCTGCGTTTCGCCCAGCGCGACATCCTGAATTTTATCCGGGATGACGCCTACACCCACCTGAACTGGCCGGACGATTACTGGCCGCACCGGGACGGCAGCGCGCAGGACTGGCAAGGCGAGATTCAGGCTTTCCGGCAGGATCTGGCGGCTCTGCTCGAACTGCTGAGGAGTCCGGACATCGACCTGTTCGCGGTGGTGCCCAATGGCAAGGATCAGACCTGGCTGCGCGAGTTTCTGCTGGTGGCCGATCACAATGCCTACCATGTCGGGCAACTGGCCCTGCTGAAACGACTCCTGGACTGAATCTGCTGGTCTGAGGCAGCGGGGCAATTCCGCCGCCCCGTTCACGTTTCGTAGGTGCGGGCCACACTGGTCAGCACGCTGCGGAACTCCAGCGGGGTGATCAGGCCCATGGACATGGCGTGACTGGCGGCGTTCAGGCTGTCGCCCGCCAGCACCAGGTCGGCGCCGGCTTTCCTGACTTCCTCGCGGAGCTTCAGCACACTCTCGTCGCGGTGCGCCTCGTTCACGTCGCGGATGTACACGGCCAGCACGCGCCCCGGATGCTGGCGCACGACTTCCGCGTAGATCTCCGGGTCTTTCTCGCCGCTGTCACCCACCAGCACGAACGGCAGATCGGGGAACCTCTGGAAAATCTGCTCGATGACGCCGTGCTTGTACCCACCGTGGCCCTTGAGCAGGTCGGCCCCCCAGTTGCGCAGGAACAGGGGCCCCAGCGGAATACGGCGGTAATCCAGAAACTGCCACAGCAGGTCGAAGAAATTCCAGGGGCTGCTGGACACGTAGAAAATCGGGTTACGTTCTTGATTCTCGCGGGTCAGGGCGCGGTACAGAGCACCCACCCCGGCGAAGGGACTGCGCGTGCGGGCGTTGCCGGTCAGGACGGTGCTCAGCATGCGCGGCACGCTGGTCACGTCCGACTGGATCACCGTGTCGTCCAGATCACTGATGATGCCGAACCTGGCCCGATCCACAATCTGCACGCGGGCGCGGCTGGAGGTGCCCTCGCGCCCGTGGATGCTGAGGGTCGCGTCGTGCCACCCGCCCGGCAGGGGCACGGCGGGCTGGAACTTCAGGGTGAAAAACCCGTCCAGATCGCTGACGGCGCTGGCGTTCAGGCCGTCCAGAATGGCCGTGACCTTCACGCCTCCCACCTCGCGGCTGAACAGTCGGCGCATGATGTTCCTGAAGTTGCGCCAGCGCGGGTCGCCTTTCTGCGCGGGCCGCATGTCGCGCGGAAGAAGCACGCGCCCGCTCAGCTCCACATTGGTGGGCGTGCCCCAGCCCACGTACATTTGCAGAATCAGTTTGCCTTTCAGGCGCCGGGGCTGAATGAACTGGCTGAAGGCCCGGTCGGCCAGGCTGAGGCCGCGCTCGAGCAGGGGAAGGGCGGCCTTGAAGACCTGTTTGGCAGGGTTCACCCGCCCAGTGTAAAGCGGCTCCCGCGCCCAATTTTGGCGGTTCCGTTAGGCTCCTGTTGATCTTTGCGGGTATCGGGCTGGCCTGAACGGTGCCGCCCTGAAGAGGTGAAGATAACGGCCTTTCAGCGGGCCGGGCCGCCGTGCCCGTACCGGCGGCGAATGACGAAGCGGGACACGATCAGGTCGCCCAGGCCGGGGGCCACGGCGTCCAGCAGGGCCAGCGCGCGGTAGGCGCGGGGCACGATCACCTCACGGCGCGGGCGCAGCAGCACCTCGGCCACGGCGTGGGCCACGACCTCCGGGCCGGGCATGGGCAGGCGGGCGCCGGCGGTCATCTCGCTTTTCACGAAGCCCGGCGCGATCAGGCTGACGTGAAGGCCACTGCCCAGCACTTCGCGCCGCAGCGCCAGCGAAAAGCCCCTGATGCCGAATTTGCTGGCGCTGTACAGGCCGTTGGTGGCGGAGCGCCCGGCCACCGAGCCGATGTTCACGATGTGCCCGCTGCCCCGCGCCTGCATCTGCGGCAGCACCAGGCGCGTCATCTCGATGGGCGCTTCCAGGTTGACGCGCAGCACGCGCAGCGGATCCGGGTCGTCCCACCACCAGCCGCGCTCCACCGTGACGCCGGCGTTGTTGATCAGCACGTCCACCCGCCCGAAGTGCGCCTGGGTGCGCTCCAGCAGGTGTCGGCGGCCCTCGTCGCTGGTCAGGTCGGTGGGTACGGCCAGGACGCGGCTGCCGCTGGGGTCGAGTTCGCGGGCCAGGGCGTGCAGCCGCTCGGCGCGGCGGGCCGCCAGCACCAGGGCGTACTGGCGCGCCGCGAGTTCCCGAGCAGTGGCCTCGCCGATGCCGCTGCTCGCGCCGGTCAGCACGATCACGGGCCGCACGGAAGGGGAGGGGGGGAGGGTGCCGGTCATGACGTGATGCTACCCCCACCCGCCTCTCAGGTGCCCGTCAGCGTGGGACGGGAAACTGGGGCGTGCGCCAAACTTCCTTGCTGCTGTCCCTGGCCCTCCTGCTGCCGCTGGCCCTGGGCCAGACCATCCAGACTCAGACTGTGCCGCCCATTCCTGCCACGCCCCAGACGACGAATACATCCCCCAGGACTTCATTCCCGGCGACCTCATCCCCGGCCACTGGCCCGATCACGCCGCCGACCGCCTTGCCGGAGATCGCGCCTGTCAGCGCCCCCACGCCCCGCCCCGCGCCGCCCCGGCTGCAACCCATCCAGCCTGTCCCGGTGGCGCCCAGCGCTTCACTCAACCCCCCGACGCAGGGCGCCGCAGGCCGCGTGCCGACCGACCCGCTGTACCCGCAGCAGTGGGACATGGCGGCCATTCGTGTGCCGCAGGCCTGGGCGCTGCTGGGGGGGCAGGCGCAGACGCCAGTCACGGTCGCTGTGCTGGACACCGGATTCATTCTCACGCCGGAACTGGGGACGCGGCTGGTGAACGGCTTCGATTTCGTGTCCAGTGCCGCCCGCGCTGGAGACGGCGACGGTCGTGACGCCGACGCGCGGGGCAGCGGCCCCAATGCCTACCACGCCGAGGTGGTCAGCAACATCATCGCGGCGGCGCACGACGCCCAGGGTATGGCCGGCATCAACCCGCAGGCGCGGGTGGTGGCCGTGCGTGTGGCGGGCGTGGACGGCCTGATCGACCCGGTCGACCTGATCGACGGAATGCGCTGGGCGGCGGGCCTCAGCGTGCCGGGCACGCCGGTCAACCGTTTTCCGGCCAGGGTGCTGAACCTCAGCCTGTACGCCGATTTCATTCCGCTGACCGGCTGTGACCCGCGCATTCAGAAGGCCGTCGACGAGGTGACGGCGCGGGGCGTGCTGGTGGTGGTGGGGGCCGGCAACGACGACGCGGACGCGCGCGGGTACTCGCCCGCCGGGTGCCGCAACGTCCTGACCGTGACCAGTGTGGACGCCGGCGCCCGGCGCCCCGCCTACGCCAACTGGGGCCTGAACGTGAACCTGGCGGCGCACGGCGGCGACAGCGGACAGCGCCTGACCCTCAGCAGCACGCTGGTTCCCTCTGGGGTTATGACGCCCGAGGGCGGCACCAGCCTGGCCGCGCCGCACGTGACCGGGGTGGCGAGCCTGATCCTGTCGCTGCGGCCGAAGCTTTCGCCCGCGCAGGTGAAAAATATGCTGCTGCTCTCGGCGAGCCCTTTTGCGGGTGGGCGCTGCGACCCGGACACCCGCAAAACCTGCGGGCGCGGGGTGCTGAACGCCGAGGCGGCCCTGAAACGGGCACTGGCGTCCAATCTCGGGAAATAATTTGCGTCAGGCTGGGGGCATGAGGACTTCAGCATGAATACGCCGGCCTGGCGGGTGTGGCTGACCACCGCGCTGGTGTGCGGCTGGGGCATCCTGACCATCCGTTTCGTGCAGAAAGCAGAGTGGCCCTTCGCGCTGCTTTGCGGCCTGATGCTGCTCGTGAATGGCGTAACGTTGTGGCGGTTGACCCGCACCAGGCGTTGACCCCTGCCCCCGATAGACCCGTTTTGCCCGGCCTTTTCTCCCGGATTCTTTCACGGAGGTTTCATGCGTTACCCCGCCCTGCTGCTGCTCTCCGCCCTTCTGCTCAGCGCCCCGTCGGCCTACGCCCAGACGGCTGTCCCGGCCCCAGTTTCTATTCCGGCTCCTGCTCCGACTCAGAAAGCCCCGGTGGCGTTGCCGGCGGGCGTCACCTTCTTTACCGAGGTGGAAGGCATCCGCGAGTACCGCCTGGCCAACGGCCTGAAGGTGCTGCTGTTTCCCGACACTTCCAAGACGACTTTTACCCTGAACGTCACCTACCTGGTGGGCAGCCGCCACGAGGGTTACGGCGAGACCGGCATGGCGCACCTGCTGGAGCACATGGTCTTCAAGGGCACGCCCACCAGCGGCAACATTCTGGAAAACCTCTCCAGGCGCGGCGCAAATTTCAACGGCACCACCAGCACGGACCGCACCAACTACTTCGAGACCCTGACCAACACCGGCGACAACCTGGCCTGGGCAGTCAAGATGGAAGCCGACCGCATGGTGAACAGCAAGGTGGCGGCCAGTGACCTGAAAACCGAGATGACGGTGGTACGCAACGAGTTCGAGAGCGGCGAAAACAGCCCCTTCAGCCTGCTGTACAAGGAGGTGCTGGCGGTCGCCTACGACTGGCACAACTACGGCAACACCACCATCGGCAACCGCAGCGACGTGGAGAACGTGCCGATTCAGAACCTCCAGGCCTTCTACAAACGCTATTACCAGCCGGACAACGCCGTGGTCACGCTGGCCGGCAACTTCGACGAGGCCGCCGCGCTGAAGCTGATCGCCGCCGAATTCGGCAAGGTCGCCCGACCCACCCGCACGCTGCCGACCCTGTGGACGGTGGAAAATCCGCAGGACGGCGAACGCAGCGTGAACGTGCGCCGCGTCGGGGATGAGCAGATTCTGCTGGCGGCCTACCACACCCCCAGCAGCGCCCACCCGGACGCGCCCGCCCTGGCCGTGCTGAACGAGATTCTGGCCGACGAACCCTCCGGACGGCTGTACAAGGCGCTGGTGCAGACCAAACTGGCGAACGACGCCGGCAGCTTCGATGTCGGTTCCGCCGACCCCGGCCTGCTGCTGTACTACGCCGTGCTGGGCAAGGGCGACAACCCCGCCCAGGCGCAGGCCACCCTGCTGCAAGTGGTCGAGCAGGCCGCCAGTACCCCTTTTACTGACGAGGATGTGGCGCGGGTGCGCAACCGCGTGGTCAGCAGTTACGAGCAGCTGCTCGCCAAGCCCGAATCGGTGGGCCTGACCTTGTCCGAGTCCATCGCAGCCGGTGACTGGCGGCTGCTGTTCAAGAACCGCGACGACCTGGAAAAAGTGACGGCGGCCGATGTCCGGCGCGTCGCCCAGACCTACCTGAAACCCAGCAACCGCACCCTGGGGGCCTTTATCCCCACCGAAAAACCGGACCGCGTAACGGTCACCGCCGCGCCCAGGGTCGAGGATCTGCTCAAGGGCTACGTGGGCCGCGCCGCGCAGGCCGCCGGCGAGACCATCGCCCCGGAACCCGCCGCGCTGGAAGCCCGCACCACCCGCGAAACGCTGGGCAACGTGAAACTGGCCCTGCTGCCCAAAAAGACCCGGGGTGAGCGCGTCGAAATGGTCATCAACCTGAACTTCGGCAACGCGCAGACCGCTACGGCCGGGCAGGACAGCGCCGACTTCATCGCGCCGCTGCTCAAGCGCGGCAGCGCGGGCCTGACCCGCCAGCAGCTGAACGACCAGCTCGAAGCCATGAAAACGCAGCTCAGCGTGTCGGGCGGCGCGACCGGGGCCAGCATTCGCCTCAGCACGGACCGCCAGCACCTGCCCGAGGCGCTGAAACTGGTGCGTAAGGTGTTGCGCGAACCCACCTTCCCCGAGGCCGACTTCGAGGAAATCAGGAAAGCCAGCCTGGATGGCGCCGAGGCCAGCCGCAACGAGCCGCAGGCGGTGGCGGGCCTGGCCCTCTCGCGCACCTTTATGCCGCAGGGCGCGAAGCGCGGAGACCTTTTCTACGTGCCCACCCTGGACGAGGGGATTGCCGACGTGAAAGCCGTGACGCTTGCTCAGGTCAAGGACTACTACAAGACCGTGTGGGGCGCGGCGCAGGCCCAGGTGGGCGTGGTCGGCGACTTCGACCCGGCCACCATCCGCGCCGCCATCCCGGACCTTCTGGGCGGCTTCACCAGCGGCGTGAAGTACGAGCGCGTGGTGGCCCCGCTGACCACCCCCAGGGCGCAGGACATCGTGCTGAACGTGCCCGACAAGGCCAACGCCGTCTACCTGGCCCGGCTGAACTTCCCGCTGCGCGACGACCAGGCCGATTACGCCGCCCTGGCAGTCGCCATGCGGATCTTCGGGGGCGGCACCGACTCGCGCCTGTTTAACCGCCTGCGCCAGAAAGAAGGCCTCAGTTACGGCGTGGGCGGCGACATCAACGTCAGCAGCCTCGACGAGAAGGCCAGTTACAGCAGTTACGCCATCTTCAACCCCAACGTGACCGACAAGGTCGCCGGCGCCATGCGCGAGGAACTGGCCCGCGTGCTGAAAGACGGCTTCACCGCGCAGGAGATCGAAACCGCCAGAAGCGCCATCCTGCAGGAAAGCCGCCTGGCCCGCAGCAGCGACAGCGGCCTGGCCGCCGCCCTTGCCAGCCAGTCCTTCCTGAACCGCACCTACGCCTTCAGCGCCGACCTGGAAACCAAAATCAAGGCCGTGACGCCCGAGATGGCCCGCGCGGCGCTGGCGAAGTATGTCAACCCTGACAATCTGGTGATCGTCCGCGCCGGGACGTTCCAGAAGTAAGCGGCGCCCAGAAGTTGAGGGGTGCGGGGAAAGTAAGCCGGGTGGCTTACCCGTTTTCCCCATGAGGTAAATTGAGTCCATGAGTTTCGCTGCACAGGTCTGGTGGTGGCCCGCTTAGCCGGGTGACCCCAGACTGTGCCTTTCCACCAAGGCCGCGCCCGGTAAATGCCGAAGCGCGGCCTTTTCGTTTTCCCTTTTCCTTTTCTGCTCAGCGGAGACCCCATGAAAAAACGCATCCTGACCGGCGACCGACCCACCAGCCCGCTGCACCTGGGCCACCTGATCGGCTCCCTGCAAAACCGCGTGAAATTGCAGCGCGAGTACGACACGTTCATTCTGCTGGCCGACGTGCAGGCCATGACCGACCACTTCGCCACCCCGCAGAAGGTGCGCGAGAACGTGCTGGAAGTCGCGCTGGACTACCTGGCGGTCGGCCTCGATCCCGACCTGTGCCGGTTCGTCGTGCAGTCGCAGATTCCCGAGATTGCCGAACTGACCGTATTTTACCTGAACCTCGTGACCGTCTCGCACCTGCGGCAGAACCCCACCGTGAAAACCGAGATTCAACAGAAAGGCTTCGGTGACAGCGTGCCCGCCGGCTTCTTCGTCTACCCGGTGTCTCAGGCGGCCGACATCACGGCGTTCGGCGCTCACCTTGTCCCGGTGGGCAATGATCAACTGCCGATGATCGAGCAGACCCGCGAGATCGTGCGGCGCTTCAACAGCCTGTACGCGCCCGTGCTGACCGAACCGCAGGAACTCCTGAGCGCCTTTCCGCGCCTGCCGGGTCTGGACGGCCACCACAAGATGAGCAAAAGCCTGGGCAACGCCATTTTCCTGAAGGACAGCGCGGATGAGGTGCGCCGCAAGGTCATGGGCATGTACACCGACCCCCACCACCTGCGTGTGGAAGACCCCGGCCAGGTGGCCGGCAACCCGGTGTTCACGTATCTGGATGCTTTCGACCCCGACGTGGTGGGCGTGCAGGCCCTCAAAGACCATTACGCACGCGGCGGCCTGGGCGACGTGAAGGTCAAGAAGCATCTGGTGGAGGTGCTGGAAAACGTCCTGGCCCCCATCCGCGAGCGGCGACTGGAATACGTGCAGGACATGGAAGCGGTGCGAACCATCGTCCGCGAGGGCACGCAGCAGGGGAGAGCCGTCGCCGCTCAGACCATGCAGGCGGCGCGGGAAGCGATGGGGTTGAATTATTTCGGATAAGTCAACTGGCTTAATGTTGACCGTAGCGGCTTACCATGAAGTGAATGACCCAACCAGAAAGTACCGTTCCAGCAAGGATCGACCGCACGACTGCCACCACGGATTTGCAGGCCTTGCAGACCATTCTCGAAGAGCGGTTTGCTTATCTGCATGCCAGTAAGTTCGGGCAAGGTCTGCCGGAACTCCTGACTCAGCTTCAGGCTAATTTGCCGGAGCAGCAGAGTGTGACCGACTGGGCCGCCACCATTCAGGGTTTACTGAGTCGCAGTCTCGATGGTCACGCCCGCGTGCGTGAATTCAAGCCGATCAGCGGGGCCATTCCGGCCCTATTTCACGTTGCTGGCAACGATGTGGTGGCCGTTAAGCTAGATCGTTCTGACTTTCTGCTTCCTGGGTGCCCGTTTCTGAAGGCTATTGATGGTCGACCTGTTTCGGAATGGTTGCCCGTGGTGGGATCACTGGTGGCGGGTGAAGGGGCTTCCTGGCGGCGTGAGCGGACGGTCAGGGGACTGCTCTGGCTTCAGCAGTGGCGGCGCAAGTTGAAGCTGCCAGAAACTCCGGAAGCCACCCTGACGCTTCAGGGCGTGGCGGGAACAAGGAACCTTGTGGTGACGCTGATCCCGGACAAACCCGATTACGGTGTGTGGCCTGCGCCCGGCTCACGCTGGTTAGGACAGGTGGGTTATCTGCGTCTGCCCGCCATGTCTCCTCGCGCCGCTCAGGAAATCCAGCAGTGGCTTCCGGAATTCCAGTCGGCGCAGGGTCTGATTGTCGATCTGCGCGGGAATTCTGGTGGTATGCGTGAAGCATTTCTTCCCCTGCTGCGGGCGCTTCAGCCAGGCGGGGCCGGGCCAAGAGTGGTGAATGTGGCGTGCAGTCGCCAGTCGAACACGGAAAGTGCCACGCGTATGGCCGGAAGGGGGCTGTTTCCAGAGGGCAGTGATCACTGGACAGCGCAGGAGAAGGCCGTTATTGAGCAGTTCAAACCTTCCTTTAAACCGAACTGGACGCCACCTCCAGGGCAATTCGGCGACTGGCATTTCATGCTGGTTCACCCTGCCGGGCCAGCGGAACCCGCTGCCACCTGCCCGGTGGTGATTTTGACGGACGGGATGTGTTTCAGTGCCACGGATATTTTCCTGTGCGGCGTCAAGGGACTGCCAAACGTGACGATCATGGGTGAAAGCAGCGGTGGCGGCAGCGGTTCAGCCATGACTTATGTGCTGCCCAGCGGAGTGCAGTTCCGGGTGGCGTCGATGGCCTCATTTAAACCATCCGGCGAACTGCTGGAAGGTCATGGCACTCCCGTGGATATTCAGGTGGTTCCTTCACCAGAGTCGTTCCTCCGGGACGGTCCGGACAGTGTTTTACAGCGGGCGTTGAGTCTCCTTACCGCCTGAGATACCCTCACAGCCCTCACCACCTTTGACCATGTTTCTTGAGTGCGTTCGTGTTAACCTTATTGCTGGAGGCCGGGGCAGGGTGGTTGGTGCTGCCCTGGCGAAATTCGACCTATGGACTATTACGAACTGCTGGGCGTGGCGAAGACCGCCAGTGCCGACGAAATCAAGAGTGCTTACCGCAAACTGGCCCTGAAGTACCACCCCGACCGCAACAAGGAGGCGGGCGCGGCCGAGAAGTTCACGCAGATCAACGAGGCTTACTCGGTCTTGAGCGACGCCGAGAAACGCGCCCACTACGACCGTTTCGGTTCCGCGCCGGGCGCGGGGATGCCGGGCGGCGACCCGTTCGGTGGGATGGGCGGCGCGGGCTTCGACCCGATGGACATTTTCGAGCAGCTGTTCGGCGGCGCGATGGGAGGTATGGGAGGCCGGGGGCGGCGTGGCCCGGCGCGCGGCGACGACATCGAGACCGAGGCGCGGGTCACGCTGGAGCAGGCGCGGGCCGGCGAGGAAGTGGACGTGCCGGTGGACCGCCTGACCACCTGCGAGCACTGCCACGGCGACAAGACTGAGCCGGGCGGCAAACCCCCGGTGACCTGCACGACCTGCGGCGGAGCCGGCGCGGTGCGTGCCCAGGCCCGCACGATTTTTGGCGTGGTGGAAACCCAGCAGGTGTGCAGCACCTGTAAAGGCGAGGGCAAACTGATCGTCGACCCGTGCACGGTCTGCAAGGGCCGGGGGCGTACCCTGAAGGGCGAGACCGTGAAAGTGAAGCTGCCCAAGGGAATCGACGAGGGCTACCGCATTCGCGTGGCCGGCAAGGGCAACGAGGGGCCGGGCGGCAACGGTGACCTGTACGTCCACATCGAGATGGAGCCGCACGGCGAACTGCGCCGCGAGGCCGAGCACCTGATTTTCCCCGCCAGAATAGGGTTCGCCACGGCAGCGCTGGGTGGCCAGGTGACCGTGCCCACGCTGGACGGCCCGCAGGTCGTGGAAGTCAAGCCGGGCACGCAGCACGGCGAGCTGCACCGCCTGCGCGGGCAGGGCATGCCGCGCCTCCAGGCCCCCGGTACGGGTGACCTGATCGTGGCGTACGACGTGGTGGTGCCAAGGACCCTCAACGACGAGGCGCGGGCGGCGCTCAGGGCCTACGCGGCGGCGGTGGGCGACGAGGTGCCCGCCGAGAAGCACGAGGGGTTCTTCGACAAGGTAGGCAAGATTTTCCGGGGCGACTGAAGGTTCTCCCGGCCTTCAACAACGTGCGTTAAGTGACGCCCAACGCTTTCCCCCGGTGTTCTTGCCGGGGGTTTTTCAGTGCGAACTAGAGCAGTTCTCCGAATTCCGCGCGCTGGAGAACTTCACCCCAGCGCGCTCCATTCTCCGTTCTGCTCGTTTAAATTCACTCGCTCCGCTCGAACAAAAAGCACTGCGTTCTTTTGTCAAATGTTCTAGGCTGGGGGCATGAGTCCATCCATTCCTGTTCCCACGGCCCTGGGCCGGGTCATCGACCTGAAGTACCCCTCGAACCGCTGGGCGGTGCTGGGCAGCCTGGGGGCGGCGGCGGCGGCCAGGGCAGCGGGGTGTTCCTGGGCCGGCAGCCTGCGCGTGGGCCTGGCGGGCTTCGCGGCGTGGGCGCTGGCCCGTGAACTGGATCCGGACGCGCCCCGCAGCGCGAACCTGGCCCTGCCCCTGGCGGCGCTGGCCACCTGGCAGGCCGGGGAGGAAAGTGATGATGTGGCAGAACTCGCGGCTCTGCTGCCGGCCTTTACCAGCCTGGCGGGCCTGCGTTTCGCCACCGAAAGCACCGGGGACGCGCCGCGCTGGTACGACTCACTGGCGCTGACGGGGGCCACGGCGGCGACCGGGCAGGCGGGTGACCACGCCTCGGCGCTGCTGCCCGCGCTGGCTGTGGCCGCCTCGCTGCTGGCCCGCGACGGCCTGGAGCCGCCCGCCTGGCTGGCCCCGCTGCTGGCCGCCGCTGCCCTGGTACCGCAGGTCTGGCCGGACGCCCTTCACCTGCCCGAGCGCCGGGACAATGCATCGGCAGCCCTGGCGGGCGCAGCACTGCTTCTGAGCCCCTTCCTGTTGCCGCGGGAAGGCGTGGACAGTGAAACCGACAACGGTCAGCGCCGACTGTCGCCCGAGCGCCTCCAGGCGGCGCGGCTGGTGGTCCTGACTGGCGTGGGGCTGGGGGTGGCCGGGGGGCAGGCACCGGCTGCCATCCCACTGGCGGCGGCCAGCCTGATGATCGGGTTACGCCGGGCGCTCCGGGCCTGAAACTGAAGCCTTCAGGGCCGCGCTGTCCTTCGGGGCTGCGCGGCCCTTCATCGTTGGGCACTTTAGGACTGATTGGCTTGGGGTGGGGTGTCCGGCACGTCTTTGGGCACGGCGTCGGTCTTCTCGACCACCTTCTGCGGCACGTCTTTTTTGTCCACCACTTCCACCTGCGGGCCGGCCTCAGCGGGCCGGGTGACGTTACGGCGCAGCATGTCCTCTACCTGCGCCCGGGTGCGGGCCAGCGATTGGAACGCGAAACGGCGCTGCAACATGCGCCCGAACAGTCTGAAGCCCAGGCGGTAGAGCGGATTGCGAATGTGCCCGGTTTTCGAGATGGCATGAATCTTGAACACCACCCGCCCGCTGTTCAGGTATTTGTGCACCGTGAACTCGATCTGGCCCTGCTCGTAGTGGCCTTCCAGCGTCGTGTAGTGATATCCCCACACCGCCTCGTGCTCGCCGTCTGGGAGGGGACGAATCTCGCCGACCACGCCGCCCACCCGCACCCCGAACCAGAAGGTGAACACCAGAAACCGCGCCCGCAGCACCATCACCCGGTCTTGCAGGGGCGAGTCCGGCAGGAAGATCCCGGTGATCAGGTTGGGCGGCGGAAACGAGTAATTGCGCAGCACCTGCTGGGCCGCCCCAAAGGAACCGCCCGACTCGGGAATGCCCGGCTGCTCGGGGGGCAACTCCTGCTCGTAATCGTCAATGTGCCAGCCGTGTTCGGCCGTGTACTCGCTCACACGCTGCTCGTCGAAACTGCTTTTGGCCTGGCTGTACTCCTCCAGCCGGGCTTTCTGCACCTCGTACAGCGGCGGGCGCGTGCGCCGGGGGCGAATCACTGCGTGCCTCCGGACTCCTTCATGTCCGGCACGTCCTCCTCGGTCACGGTACGCACCTGAATGTCCCCGAACTGCTCGCCGCCGCAGTGTTCCGAGACGCGCTGGCAGAAGGTGCGCCACACCTGCTCCTGCACCTTTTTGCCGATGCCTACGGTGTCGTACATGAACGCCACCAGTCCGTCACGCGAGCGCGCCACCGAGTGAATCTCGAAGTGCAGCGTGTCCGGCAAGTCCGGATCCGGCGTGGCCGAAAAGCGAATGCGGCCGGCTTCCGGGTGTCCTTCGAGCGTCATGAACTCGAAGGTGTTGGCGTCCACCTCGGTCACGCGCACCATGCCGTTCCACGGCCCCAGGATCTTGATGTGAAATTCGTCGTCCTGGCTCAGGCGGTTGTCCCGCCCCTTGACCTTCTCGAAATCGGCCAGCAGGCTGGGGCTGAATTCCTCGATGTGCGTCTTGATGTACTCGATCAGGTCTTGCGGCGAGCACTGCGGGCGCTGCACATCCACCCAGTAGCGCCGCTCGGTGAGGCGGCCACTGCCGGTCGAGGCGGCCTGCACGCTCTTGTCCATGTTCTCGCTGTCCATGCCCCCCAGTCTGACGAATCCCGGCGCCGCTTACCGGCCGGCCAGGTTTAGCAAGCCTTGTCAGACGGCCTGAAAGGTGGGTTGGTCGGGATTCATAGCGGCGTGGGCAGCCCCCTGTCAGCCGTGGTCTTGCCCGCCGAACTCGTCGCGCAGGGCGGTCAGCGCCGCGTGATACCCGGCCATGCCGTGCACGCCCCCGCCCGGTGGGGTGCTGCTGCTGCACAGGTAGTAGCCCCGAACCGGCGTGCGGTAAGGCGTGAGGGCCGGGGTGGGGCGGGCCAGCAGTTGCCACAGGGTACTTGCCCCGCCGTTCACGTCGCCGCCCACCATCACCGGGCTGAAGGCCGCCAGTTGCGGGGCGGTGGTCACGTGGCAGGCCAGCACGCGCTCCCTGAATCCCGGCGCGAAGCGTTCCAGTTGCGCCTCGACCTGCGGGCGAATGTCGGCGGCACTGCCGCTGGGAACGTGCGCGTAGGCCCAGAAGGTGTGCTGCCCCGCCGGGGCGCGGGTCGGGTCGAACAGGGTGTGCTGCGCGGCCAGAACGTAGGGACGCGCGGAGGTGAAAGCCCGCTCAGAGCGCACGATGTCCTCGAAGCTCCCACCGACATGCACGGTGGCGCTGCGGTTCACCCGCCCGTCCAGCCAGGGCGGGGGGCCGCTCAGGGCGTAATCGAATTTCTGGATGCCGGGGCCGTAGCGGAAGCGCCCCAGGGCCGCGCGGTACGCGACAGGCGCACGGTCGCCCAGCAGCTTCAGCAGCACGGCGGGACTGCTGTCTACCAGCACCACCCGCGCCTCGGGCAGGTCCGTGGGGCCGCGCACGGTCATGCCGGTCAGCACCTCGCCGCCCAGAAAACGCAGATAGGCGGTCATGGCGTCCGCCAAAGCCTGCGCCCCGCCGCGCGGAAAGGGGTAGCCCACCGCGTGCGCCAGCAGCCCCAGCACCAGCGTCATGGCCGCCGTGCCGGGCGTGCCCAGCGGCAGGGTGGTATGCGCCGCCAGCCCCGCCCACAGCGCCCGCCCCTGAGGCGTCTGGAAGACCGTGCGGCCCACGAACTCCGCCGAGGGCAGCCCGCGCAGCCCGAAGCGCGTCAGCGTCAGCGGATGACCGGGCAGGCGCAGCAGCGGGCGCAGAATGTCGTGCAGCAGTCCCTCCCAGTCGGCCAGCAGCGGCCCGAATATGGCCCTCCAGGCCGGGCCGTCACGTCCCAGGCCCTCGGCAGTGGCCTCCAGGTTGCGCTCCAGCAGCACGGCTCCGCTGCTGCCAGGCCACAGCGTGTGCGCCACCGGCACCTCCGGCTGCACCCACTCCAGCCCGAAAGCGTGTAGCGGCCACTGCCGGAAGGCCGGGCTGGCCGCCGCCAGCGGGTGAATGGCGCTGCCCAGGTCGTGCGTGAAGCCCGGCAGGGTCAGTGCGGCACTCTGCACTCCACCACCGGGGCGCCCGTGCGCTTCGAGCACCTGTACCCGCAGCCCCGCCCGCGCCAGCGTGATGGCCGCCGCCAACCCGTTCGGGCCGGAACCCACCACCACGGCGTCCAGTCGCTGCATGCGTGCAGCGTAGCGGTCGGTAGCACGCCCCCGGCCGGAGTCTGAAGAAACCTATAGTCCGCTTCGTCCCGCGCCGCGTTCCGCCAGGCCAGACGTGCCCAGCCTGGGCAGCCATGTTCCCCCGTGGGGTACGCCGGGCGTCATGACAGCTGCCGGCCCGGCAGGTATGCTTAGCCAAGGTTTAATTCCCTCTCACCTAAGTCCACCCTGGAGGAACCGCCTTGTCCGTCCCGCACCGCGCTCCCATCGATCAACTCGACAGCAAACATTCGCCCCTGCTGGTCTTTGCCGGCCAGAGCAACCGCCCACTCGCCCAGGCCATCTGCGACAACCTCGGCATTCCGCTGGGCAAAAGCAAGACCGAGAAATTCACGAACGACAACATCATCGTCCACTACGAGGAATCCCTGCGCGAGGGGGATATTTTCATCGTGCAGTCCTTCAGCACCCCGGTCAGCGACGCGATCATGGAACTCATGCTGATGATCGACGCCGCCAAGTCGGCCAGCGCCGGGCGCGTCACCGCCGTGATTCCCTACTACTCGTACGCCCGCAGCGACAAGAAAGACAGCCCCCGCATCTCCATCGCGGGCCGCCTGGTCGCCGACCTGCTGCAGGAAGCCGGCG
This sequence comes from Deinococcus fonticola, assembly GCF_004634215.1. NCBI lineage: Bacteria > Thermotogati > Deinococcota > Deinococci > Deinococcales > Deinococcaceae > Deinococcus > Deinococcus fonticola. The sequence continues at coordinate 43,085 of NZ_SMMH01000015.1, forward strand.
CCGACCGCATCCTGACCATGACGCTGCACGCGCCGCAGGTGCACGGGTTCTTCAAGGTGCCGGTCGATCACCTGTCCGCCGACATCGTGCTGTCGCAGCACTTCAAGAAGTGTGTGCCCGACGCGCACGACGGCGTGGTGCTGGCCCCCGACGCCGGCAGCATCAAACGCGCCTCGCAGATCGCCCGCCGCCTCGACAGCGGCCTGGCCATGATCGACAAGGAGCGCCTGTCCGACACCGAGGTGCGCCCCCGCGCCCTGATCGGGGACGTGGACGGCAAGACCGTGTTCATCATCGACGATGAGATCAGCACCGCCGGCTCGCTGGTCGAAACCGTGAACATTGCCCGCAGCATGGGGGCCAAGGACGTATACGTGGCAGTCACGCACGGCGTGTACACCGGCCCGGCCATCCAGCGCATCGCTGGCCTGGACGTCACCCAGGTCGCCAGCTGCAACACCGTGGATGTCCCCCAGGCGAAGATCGAAGCCGCCAACGGCAAACTGGCCGTGCTGGACGTCGCCCCGCTGTTCGCCAACGCCATTCTGAACATCCACACCGGCGCGAGCGTCAGTACGCTGTTTACCTGAAAACCCTCGTCGGTGGAAGCAGGCCCCAGCCACGTTGCCGGGGCCTGCTTTCTCTTTTGGCGGGCCAGCACCGGTCGCCTTGTATCCAGAAAAAAGCTTCAGCAGGACTTTACCCTTCGGGGCCTTTCATCCAGGCGAGCCTCGTAGCGGATTAGGGTTGTGGGGTCGTCCTTTGCCCTACCTGTGAACCTGGTCCCGGACAGCCGGTTTCCTCACCCGCTCAAGGAGAGTTCCTATGGACACCATCTCAGCCATGCTGCAAACCCACCCGAACCCCGGCCGTTTCGATCTCTCTGCGCTGGCCGCCTGCCTCAGCGCCTGCCTGGAGTGCCTGGGGTGCTGCACGCTGTGCGCCGACGCCTGCCTGAATGAGGAGGAGCACCTGGCCCACCTGACCAAATGCATCACCCTGAACGGCCAGTGCGCGGACGTGTGTGCCGCGACCGCTGGCGTGCTGGCCCGCGCCGCGCAGGGAGACGATGAGGTGATTCGCGCGCAGCTACAGGCCTGTGTGGCCGCCTGCCGGGCGTGTGCCCAGGAATGCGAAGCCCACGCGCAGATGGGCATGCCGCACTGCCAGGTCTGCGCCGAATGCTGCCGCCGCTGCGAAAGCGCCTGTCAGCGCCTGCTGGCCTGAACCGCGCCTGGCCCCTGCACCCGTCAGAATTCGCTGAAAATCAGCAGGCTGCCTTTGCTGGAGCCGATCTTCGGCAGAACGCTCAGGATGTAGGCGTCCGTGCCGTTGCTGGTGAACGACGCGCTGTCCTTGACCCAGGTGTCGGTCTGTTTCCAGCCCTTCCAGCCGCTCAGTTTTTTCTGCGTGACCCGGCGCTCGGCACTGCCGGTGGCGCAGCGGGTCGAGGCGTTGCCCAGTTTGCCGGGACAGGGAACAACCTTGAGCCGCGCCGCCTTCACCGCACTTTGAAAGACGAAGGCGGCGCGGCCACTCAGGGCGCCGGCGGGGGCGCTCAGCAGCAGCGCGGCCAGCAGCGAAGTGAGGTGGTTTTTCATGCGTTACTTGCCTCCCAGCGTGGTTTTCGGTACAAAAACGATGGCGTTGGGCACGTTCTGGCTCCAGATGCCGTTCAGGTAGCCGCCCAGCGTGCCGTAGCCGCTGCTCAGGTACGCACCCGCGCTGCTGCCGCTGTCCAGGCGCACGGCGTCGCGCACGCCCACGCCGGCCAGCGCGGCGGCGAACGCCTCGGGCGTGCCGTACTCGAAGAAAGCGATGGTGGGCCGCCCCTGAAAGGTGCCCAGCGCCACCTGCTTGGTGGGCCGCCAGATGCTGGCGTTCGTGTTGAAGTTCTCGCGGGCCGGGTCGAGCGCCACCTTGCCGCCCGACACCAGCAGCGGCCCGGCGCTGAGGGCCTCCTGCGCGGCCTCCCATGGGGCATCGCTGCTGCGCCACACCAGCTCCACTTTCAGGGCCTGTCCGGCGGCGCGCGGAAGCTGCGGAAAGCGCGCCGGGTCGAACGTCAGCGAGAGCGTCCCGGCGGGCGGCACCACCCGGCCGGTCACGGCGCTCTGAATGGTTTCGCCGTTCAGCGGCACATAGAGGGTCGTCAGGTCGTCGGCGCCCACCGCCGTGCGGCCATCGCCCACGAAGGCGGTCAGCAGGTCGCGGCGCACCCTGGCCCCCACGACGTTCACCAGCAGCGAACTGAAATTCCCGCGCAGCACGTACCGCGGTTTGGGGTAACCGAACATCGCCTCGCCCGCCGGGGTGAACCCGACCGTGGCGCGGCGTTCCAGGCTGGAAGCGGTCATCAGGCCGCCCGACACCACCAGATCGACCGGCAGGGCGCTGGCCGGGTCGAAGTACCCGCCATTTACACCCCCCACCCCGCGCACGCTTTTGACCAGTGAAGCCAGGTCGGCAAAGCGGCCCGCCGGGGCGCTGACCACCCTGGGCTGGTAGCTGGCCGGGTCGAAGCTGAGCAGGTGCAGCAGCCCCCGGTTGAGGTAAGTCACGCCATCCGGCAGGTTCTCGGGGTTGATGGGCGGTGGCACACCGGCGTCCAGCACTGTGGTCGTGTCCACCACCACGCGCGGCGGGTCGTCCAGCGTAAAAATCTCGCTGGTGCCGCCCCCTGTGGTCAGGCTGACCACCGCCCCGCCCACGTCCGGCGTCACCGTAAGGGTATCGCCGGAACTGAGGGCCGAGGTGCTCTCGGACGCGCTGACACCGCCCAGCTTGATGCTCAGGCCACCCTTTTGCCGCTCGATGGTGTGCGCCGTGGCGCGCGACAGTTCCAGTACCACGCGCTGCACCTCCACGTTGCGGTGAATGCTGCGGCTGACCCGCACGGTGTTCAGGTTCGCCAGTGGCTGTTGGGGCTGGGGCTGCGGCGGCTGTGTTTGTGGGGGCTGCGGTTGCGGTGGCTGGCGCGTCGGGGCGGTCACGCCGGGCGTATCGCTGGTCGGTGCCGGCGCAGGAGGTGCCGGAGGAACCGCCACCGGGGCAGAGGGTGCCGGGACGGGTGTCGGCGCAGGCTTCGTGGCGGGCGCGGGTGAGGTGCCTTTCAGCGGGGCCGCCACCGGGGCGCGGGGCGGAACTGGCGTGGGTTTCGCCGCAGCGGTCGCACTGGGTGCAGTCGACACACTCGGTGCGGCGGGCAGGGCGGGAGACGGCCCCAGGGTCTGCACCGGCACCACGGCGGGGGCGGCGAACTCCAGCGTGTTCGCGCTTTCTTTCGTCACCCTTACGCCCAGCGCCTTGAGGGCCACCAGCGGCACGTACAGGCTGCCGTTCAGCGCTTCGGGCGCGGGAAGCGGCGGCGCCCCCCGGAAGCCCACGGCCACCCAGCCTGTCACCGGTGAAAAGCGCAACTCCCGCGCCCCGTACACCAGTCGCGTGTCCAGCGGGTCGTTTCGCACGCTGACGCCCAGGCGCGGCAGTGTCCACACCGCCAGCATCTCCGCGCCGCCCAGCACCCGCGAGTCCACTGCCGCCGCCTGCACCACTGTGCCGATCACCACGTTTCGCGCCAAGCCCGCGCCTGAAAACAGCAGCCCCAGGCCCAGCAAAAACGCCCCACCACGCCAATCCCGCACCTTCACGCGCCCGAGTGTACCCGGAAAGCCCCGGAAGCGCATGAGGTCTTCGCGGCCCAGGGTCACCAGGGACAGCTTCGGCGGAAAAACCTGGAGCCGAGTCCGGCGCCACGGAATGACCTGCCGGTGACCTGGGAAGGCGTTACGCACTCTCCGCTATTCTCGCTGGCATGTCGAATGCCGAGTTTGTCGGACTGGTCAATATGCTGCACGCCACGGCGGAGGCGGCCCTGGGCGATCTGAACGCCGCCACCGCCAGCGCCGCCCGCGACGGGTTACTGCTGGAGGGCCGTGCCCGGCAAACCGCCGAACGCAGCCTGAAACTGCTGACTATGCTCTCCGAGAAGACCCGCGGGAACCTGGATTTCACCGAGGCTGACCTGCTCAGCCAGGCTATTGGCAGCCTGCGCGAACGCCTGAATGCCCTGGGCGGCCACTGAGTGCGGGCCGTCTTGCAGCGCGTGACCCGCGCCACCTGCACCGTCGAAGGACAGCTCAGCGGCGAAACGGGGCCGGGCCTGCTGGTGCTGCTGGGTGTCGCGCCCACCGACACGGCCACCACCGCGCAGCAACTCGCGGCCAAGGTGGCGAAACTGCGTGTTTTTGGCGATGAGCACGGCAAGATGAACCGCTCGCTTCAGGACATCGGCGGGGGGGTGCTCAGCATCAGTCAGTTCACGCTGTTCGGGGACACCAGCCGGGGCAATCGCCCCAGTTTTATCGGCGCGGCCCCGCCTGAACAGGCGCGGGAACTGTACGGCGTGTTCAACACGGCCCTGCGCAACCTGGGGCTGCCCGTCGGAGAAGGGGTTTTTGGCGCCCACATGGTCATCGACCTCACAAACGACGGCCCGGTCACCTTGATACTGGAAACGAACTGACGGTTCCTCTACCCTCAACACGTTTCTCACCTGTCAACTCTATGCTGGCGGGCATGAACCCGCGTTTGCTCGTCCTGGCTGCCACGCTTCTCATGAGTGTAGCGGGGGCCTACACCGTCAAGAAGGGCGACACCCTGTACTCCATTGCCACGGCGAACCGCATCTCGGTGCAGGAACTCAAGCGCCTGAACCAGCTTTCCGGCGACACCATCAGCGTCGGGCAGGTGCTGCGCGTCAGTGCCGGCGACCCCACCACGCCCAGCGCCCCGGCCAGACCGGCTGGCCTGGCCCCCATCATCACGCCCAAACCGAGCACCACCAACACCGGCTTGCCCGAAAAGCGGCTGCCGCCGCCCCTGAGCGCCGCCCAACTCGCCCCCACGCCCGCCGGCACGCACCTGGACGGCGTGGACGTCAGCGTCCCGGCCAGCCTGACGATGGGGCAGGCCTTCATCATGCGCCTGAGTGGGCCGAACGCCGGGAACGTCACGGTCAGCTTCCCCAGTGAGGTCGGCGAGGACGTCCGTGAACCCAACGAACGCCTGAAGCCCATCGGCGCGGCGGGCGAGTACCGCATTCTGGGCCGCGTGGTGCTGGGCAAAACCACACCGCTGGTGTACGAGGTGAAGCTGGGCGACCAGCTGGTACGCGGACGCATTCCGGTCACGGATCTGAACCAGTCGGTTCAGCACCTGAACCTGCCACCCAAGATCAGTGGCGTTCTGCAAGACCCCGGACGCACCGCCGAGGAGCAGCTGGTCGAGGCCGCCTACGCCCGGCGCACCCCGCAGCACTGGTTCAAGCCCTTTGCCCCGGCGCTGAACACCAGGGCGGTCAGCAGCAGTTTCGGGCAACCCCGCACCTACGTGGCGGGCGGCCCCGTCAGTTACCACTACGGTCTGGACTACCCCGCGCCCAGCGGCACGCCCGTGCTGGCCGTGAACGACGGCACCGTGGTTATTGCCGGAAAGTACCCGGTGCGCGGCAATCTGGTCGCCATCGACCACGGCGCGGGTCTGATCAGCCTGTACTTTCACCAGAGCAGGGTGCTGGTGAAAGTCGGCGACCGGGTGGTGCGTGGGCAGAAAATCGGGCAGGTCGGCAGCACCGGCCTCAGTGCCGGGCCGCACCTGCACCTCGAAATGCGCGTGCGCGGCGAAGGCACCAACCCGCAGGACTGGCTGGGCCGGTTGTGGCCCCGGTAAGCCGATTTTCGGTTGTCGGGAACGCAGTTCTGGGGTCAACCGGACTTGAGTAAGGTGTAAGGCAGCGTGAGCGCAAACAGCTACTGCATTGCTCCAACCGCACGGTGTTGCTTTCCCGCCCGGTCTGGGGATCGGAACGAGCGTTGATCGATGCCAGGGGGCTGGGCAAGAGATTTTGACCGTCACCCGTCAACCCTCTACCATCACCCTCATGCCCCAGCCCATTCCCACCCTGGACGAACTGAACGCCCGCAATGCAGGTTACCTGCCGGGCCTGATCGGCCTGAAGTTCACGCATGTCGAGCGCACCCTGCTGCGCAGCGAACTGACCCTGCGCCCGGAACTGCTGGCCCCCAACGGGTTCCTGCACGCAGCGGCCATCATTGCCCTGGCGGACACCACCGCCGGGTACGGCACGCGCCTGCTGTTACCAGACGGCGCGAACTTCACCACCATCGAACTGAAAAGTAACCACCTGGGCACCGCCCGCGAAGGCACGATTACCTGCGAGGCCCGCAACGTCCACGCCGGGCGCAGTACCCAGGTCTGGGACGCCGAGGTTCGCAGCCCCGAAGGCAAGATCATCGCCCTGTTCCGCTGTACCCAGGCCGTGCTGTCTCCCAGAAGCGACGAGCGGACGGCCGCTGGCTGATAGCCTGAACCCATGACTGAACCCACCCGATTACAACCCGGTGACGCCTTCCCGGACTTCAGCCTGCCGGACGCGGACGGCACCCTGCACAGCCTGGCGCAGTACGAAGGCAAGTACGTGGTGCTGTACGCCTACCCCAAAGACGACACGCCCGGCTGCACCAAGGAAGCCTGCGATTTCCGCGACAATGCCCTGCTGAAAAGCCACGGCGCGGTGGTGCTGGGTGTCAGCGCCGACGACGCCGGCAGTCACCGGCAATTCGCGGAGAAATTCAGCCTGCCCTTCCCGCTGCTCAGCGACCGTGACGCCGAATTCCTGAAAAGCATCGGCACTTACGGCGAGAAGAACATGTACGGCAAAGTGACCCAGGGCATTAAACGCCAGACGTTCCTGATCGGCCCGGACGGGAAACTGGTGAAAAGCTGGCTGGCGGTGAAAGTCGACGGTCACGCCGACGCGGTGGCCGAAGCCATCGAGAAGGACATGAAAAAGTGACTGATCTTGAGCCTCTGAAGAAAGAAGCCGCCCTCCGCGCCGTGCAACTCGTGCAGAGCGGCAATCGCGTGGGCCTCGGCACGGGCAGCACCGCCAGGTACGCCATAGAAGAAATCGGGCGCAGGCTGAAAAGTGGCGAACTGACGGGCATTGTGGGCGTATCCACCAGCGAAGCCAGCGAGAAACTCGCCCGCGAGGTCGGCATCCCCACTCAACCCCTCGACCCGCGCCCCCTGGACATCGCCATCGACGGCGCGGACGAAATAGCCCCGAACCTCGACCTCATCAAAGGCCTGGGCGGCGCACTGGTGCGCGAGAAAGTCACGGAAGTGCAGGCCAGGCGCCTGATTATCATCGCGGATCACACCAAGATTGTCGGCACCCTCGGCGAGAAAGCGCCGCTGCCCATCGAAATCCTGAAGTTCGGGTTCCTGAGCACCATCGAGCGCCTGCGTGAATTCCTGCCCGGTGGTCGCCTGCGCCAGCCCGGAGCGCACCCCTACGAAACCGACAACGGCAACTACATTTACGATGCGCAACTTCCCAAGGACTTTAACCCTGTCGAACTCGAACGCCGCATTAAAGGAACCCTCGGCATCGTGGACACCGGGTTTTTCCTGGGCATGGCCGAACGGGCCTTCGTGGCGGCCCCCGACGGCGTGCGGGAACTCACCCGCGATTGACCGGTGACGGACGCAGAGCAGCGGGCACTGGCCGCCGCGTTGGTCAGCCTGTTCGGGGAAAGGCTGAACATCCGGGTGCTGAAAGGTGGATTTCGTTTCGACTGGCAGGGCGAAGAATACGGCAGCCTGATGTTCTCTCAGGGCAGCTGCGGTCAGACCATGGCCCTGGACACCATCGTTTCCGCTGCGCTGAACACGGCTCACGACACTGTTCTGGAGGGGATGGGGTACGCCGGAAGCGATCCCGGCCCCCTCGCCACCTCGACTGCCGATTACCTTGTTCGGCCTGGGGCCTTCCTGCTGCGCGTCATCGCTGCTGACGGTGCCGTCTTAAGTGGGGCGACTTTCAGAGTTCCCTGAGGTGCTGTTCCAACTCCTCGGGGCTTCTGGTGGGAAGCTGGCAGGCCATGTTCACGCACACGTAAGCCTGTCCGCCGCCGCTGCGGCCTTCCAACACGGGAAGTTCGCCGCCTTCCATGGCGGGCGTGATGGCGGTGAAGGGCAGGAAATGCTCGTTTACGACCCGTTCCAGCGGGGCGCGTTCCTCCGGCGTGCCGATCATGGCGATTTCGGTGTGTGGCGCTTCCAGGAAGGCCGCGACCTGCCATAATCCACCAAAACCTCCCACGGCGGCCAGCAGGTCGCCCGCGAAGGAATCGACCGTGCGGCGGGCGATCTGCTCGGCCTGCTCGTCGCCGAAGTAACGGTGCATCCACAGCGCCAGCAGGGCAGCGGCGGCGTTGTCACTGATGACCGCAGAATCGAAGGCCTGCGCCTGCCGCGTCAGCAGCGTTTGGGCATTGCCACCCGACGAGTAGAACACTCCCGCGGTTTCGTCCCAGTAGTCGCGGCGCACGATGTTCCACAGTTCCCGCGCCCAGTTCAGGTGCTTCAGGTCGCCGCCGGCCTGGAACAACCCCACCAGCCCCAGCGCGTACAGGGCGTGGTCTTCCAGCAAGCCCTCGACTTTCGCCTGCCCGTCCTTGAAGGTGTGCTTCAGCGTGCCGTCGGGGAGTCGCATTTCCCGGTGGATGAGATCGGCGTTCCGGTGGGCGATTTCAAGGTAGCGCGGTTCCTTCAGAATGCGGGCGGCGTCCGCGAACGCAGCCAGGGCCAGCCCGTTCCACGAGGTCAGGATTTTATCGTCCAGGCCGGGTTGCGTGCGTTCGTTTCGGGCGTCCAGAAGGGCTGCTCTTGCCGCTTCGATCCGTACGGGCACGTCGTCCCCCAGGTCGCGTTGCAGGGCGTTGAGGGGGGTCGGCGTATGCAGGACGTTCCTTTTGCCGTACTGCGGTTGGTGCGGATCGAGAAAATTCCCCGCGTCCGTCACGTTGAAGTAGCGCAACGCCAGCTCGGCCTCGTCTCCAAGCACCTCGCGGACTTCCTCGGGCGTCCAGGTGAAGGTGAGGCCCTCCACGCCGCCCTGCTCGGTGGGCGTGTCGGCGTCCTGCGCGGAGTAAAACCCGCCAGTGGGGGAGAGCATCTCGCGCTCCAGGTAGGTCAGGGTGCGGCGGGCCAGGTTCGCGTACTCGTCGTTTTTCGTGATCTGGTAGGCGTGCAGCAGGGTGCGGGTGAGCTGGGCGTTGTCGTACAGCATCTTCTCGAAGTGCGGCACCAGCCACTGCGCGTCCACACTGTAACGGTGAAAGCCGCCGCCCAGGTGGTCGTGAATGCCGCCCGCACCCATGCGGCTCAGGGTGTGCAGGGCCATGTCCCGCCCTTCCGCCTGGGTCAGCAGGAAATCCAGCGTGGTGGGTGCAGGAAACTTCGGGGCGCTTCCGAACCCGCCCTGCACGTCGTCATAGGCCCGACGGAGGTTCTGCACGGCGCGGTGCAGGGCGTCGGCGGGCAACGCGCCTCCTGAGGTGCGCGGCTGGCTGGCCTCCTGAATGTGCGCAGTCAGCGCCTGCGCGTTGCCCAGCGCCTGCTCACGCTTGTTGCGCCACACGTCCGAAATGCTGGCCATCACCCGCCTGAAACTGGGCAGGCCGTGGCCGTCATGCGGTGGAAAGTAAGTCCCCGCGTAGAACGGCTCGCCGTCCGGCGTCAGGAACACCGTCATGGGCCACCCACCCTGCCCCGTGAGGGCCTGTGTGGCGGCCATGTAAACGGCGTCCACGTCGGGCCGCTCCTCCCGATCCACTTTCACGTTCACGAAATGCTCGTTCATCAGGGCCGCCGTCTGCGCGTCCTCGAAGGATTCGTGCGCCATCACGTGGCACCAGTGGCAGGTGCTGTAGCCCACGCTCAGCAGCACCGGCACGTCCCGGCGCCGCGCCTCCGCGAATGCCTCTTCACTCCAGGGCCACCAGTCGACCGGGTTGTCCTGGTGCTGCAACAGGTACGGGCTGGACTCGTGCGCGAGACGATTCATGGTTCAAGGGTAAGTGGGAAGGGGGGGGTGGTGAGTGGCAGAAAGATGAAGGCGTTTCAGGGCAAGGTTGCCAGCCGCTGCAAGAGAAGGTTAAAGAAAGCGGCATCGTTGACCCCCACCGCCACGCGGGCGTTCGCGTGCTGTGTGCTGCCGTACAGGTCGCACACGGTACGCCCGAAATTCAGACCCTCCTGCGTTTCGACGTCCACGCGCATGTCCTGCCAGTTCAGCAGGTCGGGTTGAATCGCGGCGGCCACCGCCAGCGGGTCGTGCAGTGCCCCTCCGCTCAGGCCGTAACGCTGGCGGTACATGTCGGCGTAGGCGGTCAGCATCTCGGCACTCACCTGCCCGGCGGCATTCCCCAGGTTTTGCAGGGCCTTCACGCGCTCGGGCGTGGCGATGCACCCCATGGTCACGTTCAGGCCCACCATACGCAGCTTCACGCCGCTCCCGAACACGATCCTGGCGGCGTGCGGGTCGGCCAGGGCATTGAACTCGGCGGCGGGTGTGCGGTTGCCCTGCCCGGTACTGCCGCCCATCCACACGACCTCCTTCACGAGATCCGGCAGGTCGGGCGCGATGCGGAACGCCAGGGCCAGCGTGGTCAGCGGCCCGGTGGCGATGATCGTCACTTCACCCGGTCTGGAACGCACGGTTCGCCCGATGAAGTTCACGGCGTGCTGTTCCTCGGGCGTCTGCTCCGCCTCGGGCAGAAACTGCGCGGGGAGGCCCGTCTGCCCGTGAACGTTGGCGGCGGTCAACTCGCCCCGCACCAGCGGACGATCCGCTCCGGCGTAGTAGGGTACGCTCTGACGCGCCAGGGCCAGCACCACGCCGGTATTCCACAGGGTTTTGCCCAGGTCGACGTTCCCGTGAACGGCGGTGATGCCCAGCACGTCCAGTTCCGGCGACGCCAGCGCCAGCAGCCAGGCAATGGCGTCGTCGAGGCCAGGGTCACCATCCAGAATCACGGGCAGTCGGGAAAGCGTCATGCCTGGAGTGTAACGGCAGAGCGACTGGGGTCGCGCCCGCCGGTCAGCCCGGCTGCCCTGCCCGCCTGCACGAGCAGCAAGGGGCCGGGAAGGGGTCGGTCGGGGAGGGGTCGGGGAGGGATGCGTCACACGTTCACGCGGCCACAAATGGAAGACCAGCGGGAGGGCGTGGCTGGGGCGGCGGGCCATCTTGCATTTTGTCATCTAAATCTGGACTGTTGTCCCTGATCTCGCCAGCTCTCCGCAGGATTTCGGACATATTTTGCATTTTGTTGCCTCAGATTTAGACATTTGTGCAAGAAAGTTTTGACAGGTTGCAGACCGTATGACATCCTCTCGACATGCGGGGATGCCAGAACTGCAAATTGTTCAGAAAAGAGGTGACGGGATGAAACTGATCACAGCGGTGGTACGCCCGGAGCGCGTGCAACAGGTCAAAGAAGCCCTCTTTCAGGTCGGAATCAGCGGACTGACCCTCAGCCGGGTCAGTGGGCACGGCGGCGAGCACGTGCTGGTCGAACAGTACCGGGGCACCCGGGTCATGGTGGAATTCCACGACAAGGTCGAGTTCCGCATGGCCGTCAGCGAACCCTTCGTGGACGCCGCCATTCAGGCCATCTGTCAGGGCGCACGCACCGGCGAGGTCGGGGACGGCAAGATCTTCGTCCAGCCGCTGGAACGCGTCGTTCGCATTCGCACCGGAGAGGAAGACAACGCCGCCCTGACGCCCGTCAACGAAACCAAACTCACTCCCGCCTGAGGAGGACACGACATGAACCTCAACAGATACCTGCCCCTCCTCTTTGCTCTTTCAAGCGTTGCCCTGGCCCAGACGGCCAAACCCGAACTGAACACCGGCGACACCGCCTGGATGCTCATTTCCGCCGCCCTGGTGCTCCTCATGACGCCCGGCCTGGCCTTCTTCTACGGCGGCCTGACCCGCGCCCAGAGCGTCCTGAACACCATGATGATGAGCGTCGTCTCGATCGGCCTGGTCGCCATCCTGTGGACACTGGCGGGGTACACCATCGCCTTCGGTGAGGGCGGCAACGCCTTCCTGGGCGGGCTGGGTCACCTGGGCCTGGGCGGCCTGAGCGGGCAACTCACGGGCACCATCCCCAGCTACGTGTTCGCTGCCTTCCAGGCCATGTTCGCCATCATTGCCGTGGCCCTCATTTCCGGCGCGGTGGTCGAGCGCATGCGCTTCGGGGCGTTCGTGCTGTTCGGCGCACTCTGGAGCCTGCTTATCTACTCGCCCCTGGCCCACTGGGTCTGGAACGCGGACGGCTGGCTGTTCAAGGACGGCGCACTGGACTTTGCAGGCGGCACCGTCATTCACATCAGCGCGGGCATCAGCGCCCTGGTCGCCGCCTTCGTTCTGGGGCCACGCATCGGCTACCCGAAAAACGCTCACGTTCCCCACAACGTTCCGCTGGTGCTGCTGGGCGCGGGCCTGCTGTGGTTCGGCTGGATGGGCTTCAACGCCGGGTCGGCGTTGGCCGCCAACCAGACCGCCGCACTCGCCCTCATGACCACCCTGATCGCCCCCGCCGCCGCCATGCTCACCTGGCTGGTGTGGGAAAGCAGCGGCAACGGCAAACCCACCGCCGTGGGGGCCGCCACCGGACTGGTCGTGGGCCTGGTCGCCATCACGCCCGCCTGCGCCTTCGTCTCTCCCCTCGCCAGCATTCTGGTGGGTGTGCTGGGAGCCACCGCCAGTTACTGGGCCGTGCAGTTCAAGCACCGCCTCGGCGCGGACGACAGCCTGGACGTATTCGCCTGCCACGGTGTGGCCGGGATCGTGGGCGCACTCCTGACCGGCGCACTGGCCTTCACTACCGGAAGCGGCAAACCCTGGGCCGAGCAGATGATCACGCAAATCATCAGCGTGATCGCCAGCCTCGTGTGGGCCGGAGCAGGCAGTTACGTGCTGCTGAAACTGGTGGGCCTGGTCATGCCCCTGCGCGTCACCGCCGGACAGGAAATCAGCGGCATCGACATCAGCGCCCACCGTGAGCAGGGGTACAGCGAGAACGAAACGAACCTCGGTGCCCCCGTATTCCTCGGCGGCGATTGAATTCCCTCAACGTCTGAACTTCCACGTTTCCCTGCTTCCGACCGCATCCCCGGAAGCAGGGCTTTTTTGGTATCATGAGGGGTGCGGGGGAACTCCTGGTCGCGCCCCCAGTGCCACAAGTGCTGGAGGTGAGGAAAGTCCGGGCACCGCAGGGCAGGGATGCCAGCTAACGGCTGGTCAGCGAGTCGAGCGCCCGCGCGAACGCCACGCGTGCGGGAAAGCGGCGAAGTTGAAGGAAAGTGCCACAGAAACCAGACCGCCTCAGACGTGAAGCCCGTGGACGTGGGTGTCTGGGGTCAGGGTGAAACGGTGCGGTAAGAGCGCACCAGGCCCGGCGGAGACGCGGGGCGCTGGTAAACCCCATCCGGTGCAAGACCCGACCGTACGCGAGGGCGGCCCGCCCGTCGACCGTCAGGATGGTCGCTGGAAGTGCGCGGCGACGCGTACTCAAGAGAGATGACCAGGCCGCCGCGCGAGTGGCGGACAGAACCCGGCTTACAAGTCCCCCGCACCAGCATGAAAACGGCCCCCGGCAGCATGTCCGGGGCCTTTTCATTTCAGGCTGCTCTAGCGGCCCTTGCCGGCGTCCAGCCCGGCCAGGATCAGGCCCACGATCATCAACACGCCGCCCAGGGGAGTAATGGCCCCCAGCCAGCGCACCCCCGTCAGGGCCAGCACATAAAGCGAGCCGCTGAAAACCAGTGCGCCCAGCAGCAGAAAAATGGGGGCGCGGGTCTGTGCGGCCTGGGTGCCCAGCACCATCAGGGCCAGGGCGGCGTACATCTGGTAACGCACGCCCGTTTCGAAGTTGGCCAGCATGGCGGGATCGAGCCGACTTTTGAGGCCGTGTGCCCCGAAGGCCCCCAGCGCCACGGCGGCGGAGGCCAGCCAGGCTCCCATCTGAAACACGTTCCATTTCATGCCCGGCAGCTTACCCAGCCGCGCGGGGATGGCGTGTCCCGTGCCCGCATGCCGCCTTCCCGAACCGTCCGGCCCAGGCCGCAGAGTCAGGCGGCAAAGTCCGCTTCAGGTGAAGAAAACAGGTGAAGAAAAGTGGCCCGCGTCTTACCTCGGGGGCATTCGCATGTGACATGCTCGTTTAACATTCGGGTGTTACGGTGCCGACCTGAACGTTGCCGGACACTTTCCGGCCCCCGCACCCCGCCACACCCTGCAAGGAGACTTTTCATGTTCGGACTCGGCCCCATAGAACTTATCCTGATTATTGTCGTGATCGCCCTGATTTTTGGAGTGAAGAAACTCCCGGAGCTGGGCAAGGGGGTCGGGCAGGGCATCCGCGAATTCAAGAAAGAGGTCAGGCACGACCACATCGTCACCGACGTGCCCTCGCGTCAGCTTGACCCCGTCACCGGGCAGCCCGTCGTGAATGAACCTGTGGTGCAACAGCCGCAGGAACGCCGCTAAATCAGGGATGGCCATGACGCCCACGCAAGATCCGCAACTCAAGAGCGCTCCGCTCTTCGATCATCTGGAAGAACTGCGCCGCCGCATCATCTTCAGCCTGGTCTTCCTGGTCATCGGGATGGCGGCAGCCTTTCAATACCGCACGCAACTCATCGAGCTGGTCAAGGAGCCCCTGACCTACTCCAGGCTCTACCGGCTGGGGGAAGTGAAGCTGGTGGCCGTGAACCTCACGGACCAGTTCATGCTGAGTCTGAACCTGTCCTTCTGGGCCGGGCTGGCGCTGGCCCTGCCCTTCATCCTGTGGCAGGTGTGGGCGTTCGTCTCGCCGGGCCTGTACCCCAGCGAGCGGCGCTGGGGCCTGCCTTTTATCCTGGGTGCGGGCCTGTCCTTTCTGGGCGGCGCGGTGTTCGGGTTCAAGCTGGTGCTGCCCACCATGATTCCCTTTCTGGTGGATTTCCTGGGCGGCGCGGTCACGCAGATGCAGAGCCTGGCCAGTTACGTCGGGAACGTCATGACCTTCCTGATCGCCTTTGGCCTGGCCTTCGAGATGCCCATTCTGGCCATCGTCCTGACGCGTATCGGGCTGGTGAACCACAAGATGCTGCGGGCGGGCTGGCGCTTTGCGCTGGTGGGCATTCTGCTCGCCGCCGCGCTGATCACGCCCACGCCGGACCCCGGCAACATGCTGCTGGTCGCCGTTCCCCTCTATGTGCTGTACGAACTCAGCGTCATCCTGTCGCGCGTTTTCCGGGTGGTTCCGCCCGCCGAGACGGAACAGCCTGAACTCATGGCCTGAACCTCTGGCCCCCACGGCCCGGCCTGTGCCGGGCTGTTTTCTGTCGCCTGCTGCCGGGGCTGCTGCATGAACGCTTTCCCCGTGAAAGACGTCACAGTGAACGATGTCATAAGAATTCCGGCCCTTCAGTTATGGAAGAACTGGGCAACCCGACTGGAAGGAGAAGGAAGAAAAAGCGTCCCGGACGTGGCGTGAACCCGCCGGCGTTTTTCCGGAGGGTGAACGAAACAAACGGGATGCTTATCACCGGGCGTATTACACTGGGTGGCGTGCTCAACCTGCTGCGTAAACCCACCGTTGGCCCCCTCGATCTGGATGAAGGGCTGGCGGCCCTGGGCCTGGACGGCCCGCAGCACGTCATCGTTCATGCCAGCCTGAAGTCCTTCGGCACGTTGGAGGGCGGAGCGCGAACGGTGGTGGATACGCTGCTGGCCCGCACTGCCACGCTGGTTGCGCCGTCGTTCACGTACAACACCCTGATGAATACGCCGACTGAACGGCCACGCGGCACCTTTCACCGCGATTCCCGCGTGAGCCGAGACATTGGCCGCGTGCCGCAGGAGATGGTCGAGCGGGCCGACGCCGAGCGCTCCTTTCATCCTGCCCTGAGTTTCGTGGCGATCGGGACGCAGGCGGCTGCCATCACCGGCGCCCAGAGCCTGGAAAGCCCCTACCAGCCTATCGGGGCGCTGTACGACCTCGACGGGTACGCCCTGCTGCTGGGCGTGGACTTCGGCAGCAACACCACCCTGCACTACGCCGAGCACCTGGCGGGGGTGCCAGCCCTGACACGTTACGTACCCCTGGAGGGCCGGGCGCAGCCCACCGCCTTCCCCAACTGCTCGGCGGACTTCGACAACCTGCTGCCAGCCATGCACGGGCGCGAAAGGGCGGTGACGGTGGGCCAGGCTCAGTTGCGGCTGTACCGCGTGCGCGAGCTGGTCGACCGGGCGGTGAGCCTGCTGAACCGCGAACCCGAGGCCCTGCTGTGCCAGTACCGTTACTGCCGCTGCCAGCAGGTGCGCGAACTGATTCGCAGCGGCGGTCTGCACCCGCGTGAGCACCATGCTCTGACCAGGCGTTAAGGAAACGTTCGGCTCCTTCAACCAATTTATAAGGGCGCTCAAGTCCACGCGCCGCTGCCCTGGCCTAAGCTGCATCCATGATCCGATACCGCAAGCAGAACGCCCTGGAGCCCGAGAAAGACGCCGAGGTCTCGCTGAACCTGACGCCCCTGATGTTCTTCATGGTGGGCTACCTGGCCATGAAAGCCCTGATCACCAGCGTCCAGAAGAACTGAGCCGCCGCGGCTCCATCGGCTCTACCCCCGCCTGGCAGGTCATGCAGGTGGGGTCTTTTCGCGCTAAGGTGTAACGAGTATGACCAATCCTACCCCCCCCGCTCAGCAGTTCAAGAGCACCCGCAGTGACCGTTTCGTGGTTCCCGGCTGGATGAATATGGTTCCTGGAAAGCAGGACAGCGTGGAAATTCAGATCGACCTGGACAAGAGCGACCTGAACCGCACGCACGCCAGCATCCTGATCGAGTACTGGGCCACCTCCGAGGAGCTCACGCTGCAAAGCGTCCTGCCGGTGCGGGCCTTTACCGCCGCCGGCACGGAAGGCAGCGGCTGGTGCGTGTTCGTTCCGGCGCAGGGCCGCGTGCTGGTGCGTGCCCTCGACCCGCAACCCGATCCTCCCATGCTGGCCAGCCACTGGATCAACGTCGATCCTGCCACCGTTCCCGGCACCGTGGTCAATGTCGCCATCAACTTCCCCGACACCCCTACTGCCGTACAGAACCTGCTGCTCGGCAACTGAGCAAAGCCAGGACTGAGTGAAGTCGAGAAACTAATAGAGAGTGCTGGGCAGGCCTGGAGAGCTTTCAGGTCTGTTTTTTATTGGTGCTGATCTCGGCCGACATTCGCGTCCAGCAGGCGCAACATCAGCAGAGGCACGGCGGCGCGAGCCCCCAGGATGGGCAGGCCACCGCGCGCCAGTACCACCACTACCCGGCCGGTGGCGGGATGAAAACCCAGCGCCGCACGCGTGCCCCGCGCCACCCCGTCATGCCATACCAGTGGGCCGCCCGGCGCAGGTGTGTGAAACCAGCCGGGAGCGACCGCGGCGTGCGGAAGCGACAGGCCTTTGACGACCTGGGCAGCTTCCCAGTGCCGCCCAGCCTGCCCGCTCAGGTGCGCCTGCGCGAAGGTCAGCAGGTCACCCGCCGTGCCGTACAGCCCACCCGCCCCCACCAGCGGCCCGAAATTCGTGGTGGACGTTCCCCCCAGCGAGGCGCGGGGCGTGACCAACCGTGCCGGGTGGGGCCTCAGCGTTATGGAGGTGAGCTGCAAGGGTTCCAGCACGCTGGTTTGTAACGCCTGCCCGAACCCCTGCGCGGTCATGTCGTGCCCGGCGGCCCGGGCCAGCGCCAGGGCCAGAACGCCCGCCCCCAGGTTCGAGTACCCGAAGCGTGGGGGCCGGGAAGGCCGCGCCCAGCGCCGCGCACTCGCCAGCACGTCACGCGCGGACATGCTCCCGTAAGGGTCGTGGAAGTGCGTGACCCCCGTGATCACCGCCCGCGCCGGGTGGATGGGCAATCCCGCCGTGTGCGTCGCCAGCGTCAGCGGCGTGAAGTGCGGCGGCAGCCCCCGGAACTCGCGCCCCAGCGAACGCACGGGCGTGTCCCAGGTCAGCACGCCCTGAGCCACCAACACCTGCGCCAGCGCCGCCGTGAAGGACTTCGTGATGCTCGCCAGCTCGAACACGCCTGTGGACGGTACGTCCCCGAACGCCCACACCTGGGCCTGCCCGCCGCGAGTCACCCCGATGACGCCCCCGTGCGGCAGCGCCTGACGCGCCAGCGGGACACTGGCCGTCACGTCACGCCCCAGCGCCTCGCCCACCTGGCTCAGCGTTTGCCGCAGCGGATCACGGCGAAACACGCGTTACCCGCCCTGCAATTCTGTTCGCGCCTCGCGCAGCAGCTCGGACAGGCGGCTCAGGGCGCGGCTGTACTTCTTGGCGTAGGCGCCGTGGCGGTAGGTTTCACTGAACACCTGGGCCAGGCTCACGCCCGTCAGGGCCGCCGGCAAACCCAGGTCGTAAAGCTTATCCACGAAGTGAACGAAACGCAGGGCCACGTTCTGATCCGGCATGGGCATCAGCTCCTCGATGGCCAGGGCCTTCACGCCTTCCAGCATGCCGGCAAAACGGCTGGGGTGAATGTCGAGCAGGTAACGGTTCAACTCGCGGTGCCGAACCACCACCGTCGCCGGGGCGTCTTGCAGGGCCAGCCACGCGGCGTATTCCCCGGCACTCAGCGGCTCTTCCGGCGCAGTGCCGCGCTGGCGGTAATCCGGGCCATCGATGCGGTGCGGCTCGAACCGGCTGGCGATGCCCTGAATCTGCCGCTGGAAATCCTGCGCGTTGAAGCGCCCCTGCCCCAGCGCCCCCGGCTCGGTGTTGCTGGTCGCCACGACGCTGGTGCCCCCCGGCATCAGTTGCCCCAGAAAGGTGTTCGCCATATGCGTGTTGCCCGGATCGTCCAGCTCGAACTCGTCGATCAGCAGCAGTGAGTACCCCTTGAAAAGGTCGACGGCGCGGTTCATGCCCAGCGCCCCGATCAGGTACATCAAGTCCTGGAAGCTCATCAGGGCCACGCCCCGCACGCCCTCCTGCACCGCGGCATGGTACGTGCTGGCCAGCAGGTGCGTTTTCCCGACGCCGAAGCCGCCGTCGAGGTAAACGCCGCGCCCCTCCGGTTTACGCCGGAACAAGCGGAACCCGCTGCTGGGTTGCAGGCTGTCCACGAAATGCTGCAATTCCGTGCGGGCTTCCTCCTGACTGGGAAACTCCGGGTTGGGCTGGAACGTGTCGAAACGGACGTTCTGAAACCGGGCACTGGGCCTCAGGTGCTCCACCAGCTCCTGTGGCGAGGACTCAGGCGGATGCTCGAACGGATGAGGCGCGGTCACCGGGGCATTCTAGGGCAGCCGTGCAAAAGGCAGAAGGCTCAGGAACAAGAAAACAGACCGCGTGGCGTCAAGGGTGGTCTGGACGCCCTCTCTGTTTCCTAGCGCTCAGGTTCCCAGCACTAGGAAGGGAAAAACCTTCAGCTCAGCCTTCCATGCTCGACAGCTCACAGCCTACGAGCCTTTTTACCTGTGCACGTCCAGTTCCACCTTGTAATTCCCGCGCCGGGTTTCGTTGACCACCCGTTTAAAGTCGATGCGGCCCAGACCATCGGCACTGAGGCTGTCGCCTTCGCGGATTTCGCTGCTGGAACGCGCAGGCTGGCCGTTGAGGCGCACCTTGCCGCCGTCGATGCCCTGCTGGAAGTAGGCGCGACTGACGCCGAAGCCTTTGGCCCCGACGACATCGACGCGCATGGACGGCACCACGACCTCGCGAACCTTGCTGCCTTTTCCGGCGGTTTCGCCGACTTCCTCGACTTCCACCTCACGGTCACCGATTTTGCCCGTGCTGGCCAGCATCTCGGCCGCTTTGCCGGTCGCAGCGATCAGGAAGGCCCCGCCGCGTTCCTCGCGCAGGTCGCCCAGCTGGTCGTCGTTGAGCCCCAGGCGCTTGAGCTGCACGGCGAAGTCCTGCAAGTCCCAGGCGGGCGCGGCCTCCTGCGGCGTTATGCGCAGCACGGTGACGCCCGCGTCCACCTCGGGGATATGCGCGGGAAACAGGGTCAGAATCACGCGGCGGGCGTCCGGGAACCCACCCGCGAGTTTGTGGCGCACCTCATCGCTCTCGCTGTTCAGGGCGCGGCGGTCGATTTCGTCGGCGTCGATAAAAGGCGTGCGGATCACGCGGCCTCCACGGGCCTGCGCGACAAGCGTGCTGAGTTTCTGCTTCATGACAGGCAGGATAGAGCCTGCCGTTAGCACTGGCGTCTGCCGAATGACTGACATCCTTTACACAGGAAAGCGGAAGCTTTGGCAAATGCCGAAGCTTCCGCTCGTTCCTGACCGCTTATTCCCTTACTGCGTACTCCTGGGGTCGAGCACGTCGCGCAGCCCGTCGCCGAGCAGGTTGAAGCCCAGCACCGTCAGGAAGATCGCCAGGCCGGGGAAGATCATCGTCCAGGGCGCGTCGATGTAGTACTGGCGGCTGTCACTGATCATGGTGCCCCACTCGGGCAGCGGGGGCTGTGCGCCGATGCCCAGGAACCCCAGCGCCGCGACCTCGATGGTGGCGGTGGCAATGCTCAGGGCGCCCTGCACGATCAGCGGCGAGAGGCTATTGGGCAGCACGTGCCGGAAGATAGTGCGCGCCTGTGTGGCCCCCAGCGCCCCGGCGGCCTGCACGAACTCGCGTTCACGCACCGACAGCACGACCGAGCGGGCCAGACGCATATAGACCGGAATCTGCACCAGCGACACGGCCAGCATGGCGGTCACCAGTTGCGGGCTGTTCAGCACGAACAGCTTGTCCAGTCCCTGGATCAGCAGTGGCGGGTGGTCGGTGCTGAAGATGCTGGCGAACCCGATGGCCAGCAGGATGCCGGGGAAGGCCAGCATCACGTCCGCGAAGTAACCCAGCACGCTGTCCACCCAGCCGCCGAAGTATCCGGCGAACACCCCCAGCAGCGACCCGATGACCAGGGCCAGCAGGGTGCTGACCACCCCGACCTTCAGGCTGATGCGGGTGCCGTGCAGCACGCGGGCATACACGTCGCGCCCCAGGTTGTCCGTCCCGAAGGGCGCGGCCCACAGGTTCAATTTGCCGCTGGCGGGGTCGGTGTACGTTTCCTTGGCCTCGGCGTTCCACAGGGCCGTGATGCTGGGCGGCTTGAGGTTCAGGCGGTAGTTGCGGTCAGTGGTGGGGTCGTAAGGCTTGATGACGGAGGCCAGCAGGGCCAGCAGCGCGAACAGCGCCACGATGACCGCGCCCACCTTGCCGGGGGTACTTTTGCGAAAGCGCCGCCAGAAAATGCTCTGCTGCCGCCGGGGTTTGACTTGCTCAGGAGTTGCCGTGGTCATGGGGTCACCTGTACTGAATCCGGGGGTCGAGGGCGGCGTAACTCAGGTCGACCAGCAGGTTGACGATACTGACCACCAGGGCCGCGAAAATCACGCCGCCCTGAATGACGGGGTAGTCGCGCTGGCTGATGGCCTCGTACACCCACGAGCCGATGCCCGGCCACGAGAAGATCGTCTCGGTCAGCACCGCGCCGCCCAGCAGGGCGCCCGCCTGCAACCCCACCACCGTCACCACCGGCAGCAGCGCATTACGCAGCGCGTGTTTGAGGTTCACGGCCCGGAAATCCAGGCCCTTGGCGCGGGCGGTGCGCACGTAGTCCTGCCCCAGCACGTCCAGCAGGCTGCTGCGCGTAATCCGGGCCACGATGGCCAGCGGAATGCTGCCCAGCGCGATGGCCGGCAACACCAGGTGGCGCATGGCGTCCCACATGGCCCGCAGGTCGCCGCGCAGCAGGCTGTCCAGCACGTACAGGCCGGTGATGGGTTCAATCTGCGTCTCGTTGCCCAGGCGGGCGCTGGGGGGGAGCCACCCGAGTTTCACCGCGAAGAAGTATGAGAGCAGCAGGCCCAGCCAGAACACCGGCATGCTGACCCCCACCAGGCTGATGGTGGTTGCCAGGTTGTCCCACACGCTGTTGCGCCGAATGGCCGCCAGAATCCCGGCCGGCAAGCCGAACAGCAGCGCGAAGCCCATGGCCGCGATGCTCAGTTCGGCCGTGGCGGGAAAGCGCGTGCCCAGGTCGTCCTTGACCGGGATGTTGCTCTTGATGCCCGCCCCCAGGTCGCCCTGCAGCAGGGCGCTGACGTACTTGGGGTACTGGGCGTCCAGCGGGTTTTGTGGATTGAAAAACCACGGTTTGTTCAGCCCCAGTTGCTCACGCAGGGCCGCCGCCGCTTCCGGGGTGGCGCGCTCACCCAGCATGGCGACCGCCGGGTCGCCCGGAATGGAACGCACGAACACAAAAACGACCAGGCTGATGCCCAGCATGACCAGCAGGGTGCGCAGCAGTCGCCGAATCAGGTAACTCCCCAAAATGGGCCTCCAGTCGAAGCAAACTTCAGATGTTTTGGCATGTGCCTCAAAGTGTACCCGTTCCCGCCCGTCGCCGGCGCCGCCTGGCCCAGGCAAGTGTTTCCGCGGCAGCAAAAAACGGCATCCAGTGGAAAGGATGCCGTTTTGCGCGTGACTGGGGCTCGGCTTACTTCTTGCCGACCAGAGAAATGTCGTTGAACGCTTCGCTGCCCAACGGACTGGGAATCCAGCCTTTCACGTAACTGCGCTGCGCGGCCAATGGACTGCTGTGCACGACCGGCACGCGGTAGGTGGCGTTGTAGGTGAATTCATGCAGCTCGGCGTAGACCTTGGCCTTGGCGGCCTTGGTGGTGGCGGCGCGGCCCTGTTCCAGCAGGTTCTGCACGGTAATGGAGTTCCAGCCGATGTCGCTGCTGCCGTTCGGGCCGTAGTAAGCGCCGTAGAAGTTGTCCGGGTCACCGTAATCGCCGGTCCAGCCGATCATGTACATGTCGAAGCCAGGGGCCTTGTTGCGGTCTTCCAGGTACTTGGCCCAGTCCTCGGTCTTGAGGTTGACCTTGATCCCGATGGCGCTCAGGTCAGCGGCAATGGCCTCAGCGATGGGTTTGGGGTTGGGGAAGTACGGGCGCGACACCGGCATGTACCACAGGTCAATCGAGAAGCCGTTGGGGTAACCCGCGTCGGCCAGCATCTTCTTGGCGGCGGCCGGGTCGAACTTGTAGTCGGCGGGCACATTCTTGCTGTTGGCCCAGTTCATGACCGGAGGAACAAAACTGGCATTGCTGGTGCCCAGCCCGTTCCAGAACGCGTCCACGATGGCTTTCTTGTTGATGGCCATGCTGACGGCCTTGCGGACGTTCTGGTTCTTGAGGTACTGGTTACGGTTGTTCAGGCTCAGGAACCCCACGTTGAAACTGGGCTTCTTCACGGCCACCAGGTTCTTGTCGGCCTGCACGGACTTCAGCGTGTCGGGCGTGAGGTCGCTGGTGAAGTCGATGGTGCCGGCCTTCAGTTCGTTCAGGCGCTGCGCCGCGTCCTTGATGCCGCGAATGACCACCGTATCCACTTTGGGTTTGCCGTCCCAGTAGCCTTTGTTGGCGCTGAGGGTCACGCGGTCACCCGTGCGCCAGCTCTGGAACACGAAGGGCCCGGTGCCGATGGGCTTGCTGGCGGGCGTGCCGTACTTGGGGCCGTCCTTCTTGATGGCGGTGGGGCTGGCGATGCCGAAGTACCCGGCGGCGATCACGTCCGGAAAGACGCTGCTGGGCTTGTTCAGGTCGACGCGCACCGTGTTGTCGTTGACCTTGACGACGTTCTTGATCACGGAGGTGGCGTCGCCCTTGTAGCCGCCCAGCAGGTCGCCCACTATCTCGAAGGTGCGGCCCTGGGCGCGGAAGCCGTAGGGGTGCGCCTTGTCCCACCAGCGCGTCAGGTTAAAGACCACCGCGTCGGCGTTGAAAGGGGTGCCGTCGTGGAACTTGACGTTCTTACGCAGAGTGAACGTCCAGCTGGTGGCGTTGGCGTTGGCCTTCCAGCTGGTGGCCAGCGCGGGAATAAGGTCGGCAGTGCCGGGCTTGAAGCCGATCAGCGTGTCGTAGATCTGGTGCTGCACCAGAATGCTGATCCCATCGGTAATGTTGCCCGACTCCAGGCTGACCGGGTCGCCGTTGGCGCCGTACACCAGCGTGCCGGCGGCGGAAGCCGTGGAGAGCGTTGCGAGCAGGGCGGCGGTCAGTAGAAATGTTTTCATTCGTTCCTCCGTGAAAACGCCATCAAATGAAAATCCAGACACGATCGACTGGAATTCAAAGTTCTCGATGGCGCAGTAAGTGGTTGATGAATGCCAGGGTAGGCGTCTGAACAGGGGGTGTCAAGGTGACTGCCACATAGGCAAAGCTGCCCCTGCGTCCTGCGGTTCCCTCCGCCGTTTCACAGGGCAGTCAGGCCACAGGCAGACTGCGCTGGTTCGTTGACTGAAGCCGCTTTGAAAAAAAGGCAAGTGCAGCGCCTTCGGGCCGCAGAGAATCGCGAGCGACAGCCCTTCATTTCCCCCAGCGATCCTCCCGGAGGCACCAAAGAGCGTTCAAGTTCGAGGTGGCCTGAACTGAAACCCAGGGAAGACGTTTCAGGCCGGTTCACCAACGCCAGCAAGCCACTGACTGGGCGCTTCAGTAAATGCGTCCGGCCTTCACCAGGCCGTCCGGGTCGCGGCCCTGCGTCAGGTCGAGCAGGAAATCGCGGGTGTAAGCCGCGCCGCGGGCCAGCAGGTCGCTGGTCGTGCTGGCGACATGCGGGGTCAGAAGGACGTTTTCCTGGGCGAACAGCGGGTGGCCTTCCGGCAGGGGTTCCGGGTCGGTCACGTCTAGCACGGCGCCGCCCAGCTGGCCGGAGTTCAGGGCGTCCAGCAGGTCGGCCGTGACGATCAGCCCTCCGCGCCCCTGGTTGCTCAGCCACGCGCCCCGCTTCAGTTTGCCCAGCAACTCGGCGTTCACCACCCCACGCGTCTGCTCGGTGCTGGGCAGCAGCAAGACCACCCAGTCCGCCTCACGCAGGCGGTACTCCAGCAGGTCGGGTTCGGTTTTCGAGTTGATGGCGTACGTCGTCACGCCGAACGGGGCCAGCAGGTCATCCACGATCCGGCCAATGTGGCCGTAGCCCCACAGCACGACCTTCAGGCCGTCCAGTGTGTGCAGGTTCGATTCCGGCGGCGTGACGCGCATCCAGTGACCCGCGCGCTGGGCGTCGCGGAAGCGGTGCAGGCCGCGCATGGCCGCCAGCATGCCCGTGACCACGTGTACTGCCACGGCCCGGTCATGCAGGGCGTTCGCGTTGAACAGCTTCACCCCCGCCGGCAGGTGTCCCTGAACATGATCGATGCCTGCCGTAAGGGTCAGCACCCACTGGAGGCCCGGCACCTTCAAAAGCGTGTCGCGGGTGTCCGCGTCCGTCATCCACAGCACCGCGCCCACCGCCTCGCCAGCCGGTACGCTCCCTCTGGCGTAAAAGTCCAGTTCCACATTGGGAACGCTCAGGGCACGAAAGTCAGGCATCTGGGGCACAAGCACACGCATGCGCCCATGGTAGTGCGCTGCGGCGTTCAGAGATCTGGGCTGTTCTCCGGCAGGTTGGCCTGTGCCAGCCACGCGGCGCGGCTGATTTCCATGTGAACGTCGGTGCGGTTCGGGCGTTCCAGCCTGCCCGTTTCCTGAAACCCGCACGCGGCAAAGGCCCGCTGGGCGCGGCGGTTGTGGCCGAAGGTGGTCAGGCGCACGCGTTGCAGAGGCGGTTCCTGCACCGTGAAGGCCCAGTGCAGCAGCGCGTGAACGGCCTCGCGCCCGTACCCCTGATTCCACAGGCGCGGGTAACCGATCATGACGCCCAGGGTGGCCGTGGTGGCCCGCAGGGGTGGACTGGGGCGAAAGTCGTACAGTTCCGCGCTGCCGATCAGTTCTCCGCGCTCGTTCAGGACGCCGAAGCCGGCGCGTTCACTGCTTTTTTCCTCGTCCTGCATGACGCGCCTGAACATCCACTCGGGCATCCTGATGGGTTTGGCGTCGTTCCAGTCGGCCAGCTCCCTGTCGCGGAAAAAGCCGTACAGGGTGTGCCACTCCGCGCCGCTGAAGTCCAGCACGCGTTTCAGGGTCACGCGGGGACAGTGCCGGGGGGGCTGGGCGCCCCGCGTCATGGCCCACGCGGCCCATCTTGTGGGGGCTCGTCTTGCAGTGGCCCGACGGCGCGGGTCACGTCCCTGGTCAAGCGCGCCAGATGAAAGGCGTCCCCTTTGCTGCGCTGAACGGTGCGGGTGCGCGGGTCAACCACCAGCAGGGCCAGCACCCGATTCCCGGCGTAACGGATGCACACGCCCGGCTCCCCGGCCAGTTCCGCCTGATCGGCAGGGGAGAGGGCCTGCCAGGCTGGATCACCAGGCTGCACGTTAAGGTGAACGGTGGGAATGGCGTTCGCCTGCAACTGCGTTTCCAGCCACGCCACCGCTTCGGGTCTGCCCCCGATGATGCCCTGCTCGATGTGCGGCCTGGAGAGGTTATAAACAATCGGTCGGCCGTCGCGCCGCCGCAGGAATCCCCCCGAGGCCCGCACCAGCGCGTCGCCTGCGGCAATGTCCCACTCGCTGCGGGGTGACATGGTGAAGGTCACGTCCACTTCACCAGCCGAAAGCCGCGCCAGTTTCAGGGCAATGCTGCCGCTGGGGGCCAGGCCCGGCAGGCCGTAACGGTGCAACTCGCGGCCATACTCGGTGTTCGACGTGCTGACCACAAATGCTGAGCGCTCAGAGAAGCCCACCGGCCGGCTGTTCTTCCGCACGCCCACCCCCACGTAGCCGCTGAACAGCTCCCCGGTCGCCGGGGCGTACACGGCCCCCAGCAGGGCCTCGCCCCCCACGCACAGGCCGATGCTCACACAGAAATCCGCTGAACCCTCGGTGTATTCGTGCGTGCCGTCGATGGGGTCGATGATCCACACGCGCTCCAGGCCCACGCGGCTGTCTGGGGCGTCGGTTTCCTCCTCGCTCAGCAGGCCGTCGGCAGGAAAAGCGTGTTTCAGACCGTCCACAATGAATTTGGACGCTTCACGGTCTGCCGCGGTGACAGGGTCATCTCGGCTGGTTTTGTAATCCACTTTCAATCCGGCGCGGCGGTGCTGCATGAGAAGCTCGCCCGCTTCGCGCGCCAGACCCTCCGCCACTGCCAGTTCATGCCCGTAAAACGTCATCTGGCCCAGCATACTGCTCCTATGGGTTCCTGAATGGCGACCTGCCAGCCCTGTGCGGCTGGGTAGGAGACTCACGGGGACGGGTTTTCCGCTGGCTCGACCGCTTGTCTGCCGGCGTTTACACAAGCGAACACCCGAACTTCATTCACAGCAGCCTGCGGAACATTCGCGCCCACACGGCCGACTGTTCCCTGTAATTGGGTGC
Source organism: Deinococcus fonticola (assembly GCF_004634215.1). Lineage (NCBI taxonomy): Bacteria > Thermotogati > Deinococcota > Deinococci > Deinococcales > Deinococcaceae > Deinococcus > Deinococcus fonticola. The sequence goes on from NZ_SMMH01000015.1 coordinate 70,270, forward strand.
AGCAACAGGGCCGGAAACGCTGATTCAGGCCCTCGACCGCGCCCGTTCGCCGGATGTCGCAGGCATGCGAACTGTTTTTTGGCGTTTTATCTGACCTGAACACACCAATCAGCGTGACCTTCGGACGGTATGGCCCGCTGAAGGTCACGCGCTGCTTATCCCCTCACGCACAAATTTCACCAAAAAATCCAGAGGCCCGCTCTGAGTCGGGTACGAACCTCCTTCTTCCATTAGAGAAAGCGTGAATACTGATGTAAAAGCGCATCTTTCCGGCGATTCACGGTGTGCGGTTCTACCCCCCAGCCTGCCTAGTTTCACGTTTGACCGCCTTAAGGTGCGCCCGCTACACTTCGGGGCAATGATCTCCGTGCCAGTGAACAATAACGATAATGATCCCCACTAGGGGACGCGTTCGCTGTGCCGGTGCGCCCCCAACCTGAAACAGGTGGGGGTTTTTCAATGAAGGAGAACGACTCATGACCCAGACTGAAACGATGCCCCGAACGCTTGCGCGGGAACTGCCTCGGCACGAGGGACAGACCGTGAAAATGCAAGGTTTCCTGCACGCCCGCCGCGACCTGGGGGGCGTGCAATTCTTGGTGCTGCGCGATGTGAGCGGCATCACGCAGTGCGTGGGGAGCGGCCTGACCCTGCCGCTGGCCGAGAGCAGTGTCGAGGTGGTCGGCATGGTGAAAGCCCACCCGAAGGCGCCCGGCGGGTTCGAGGTGCAGGTTCAGGACTTCAGGGTGATCTCTGCGGCCACGGAACCCGCCCCGGTCGAGATTCCCAAGATGGAGTGGCACGTGAACCCGGAAACCATGCTGGATTACCGCGTGGTGACCGTGCGCGGCCTGAAGGAACGCGCCGCCCTGAAGGTGCAGGCTGAACTTCTGGCGGCCTTCCGCGATCACCTTCAGCAGGAAGGCTTCACTGAAATCAGCACGCCCAAGATCGTGTCGGCGGGTGCGGAGGGCGGCGCGAACCTGTTTCCCATCGATTACTTCGGGCAGCCCGCTTACCTCGCGCAGAGTCCTCAGCTTTACAAGCAGATCATGGTGGGCGTGTTCGAGCGCGTGTTCGAGGTCGCCCCGGTGTACCGCGCCGAGGAGCACGCGACCAGCCGCCACCTGAACGAGTACCTGTCCCTCGACGTGGAAATGGGCTTCATTCAGGATGAAGAAGAAGTCATGGCGCTCGAGAACCGGTTGCTGGCCGCCATCATGATCCGCCTGGAAGAACGCTGCGCCCACGAGTTCACGCTGCTGAACGCCACCATTCCCGATGTGCCCGCGCACATTCCCCGAATTTCACTGATGGACGCCCGTCAACTCGTTACCGAGAAATTCGGACATCAGGTGGGCGGGAAAGACCTGGATCCGGAAGCTGAACGCCTGCTGTCACAGCATTTCGCGCAGACGGAGGGCAGTGACTTCGTGTTTGTCACCAAGTACCCCCGCGCCGCCCGCCCGTTTTACACGCATGCCGACCACAACCCCGACGGCAGCCTGAACCCCGACACCACACGCGGTTTCGACCTGCTGTTCCGGGGCATCGAGATCACGTCCGGTGGGCAACGCATTCACGACCACGCCATGCTGATGGACAGCATCGCCGCGTATAAACTGAACCCCGAAACGCTGGAAGGCTACACCGAAGTCTTCAAGTACGGCATGCCCCCCCACGGCGGCTTCGCCATCGGCGCAGAACGCCTGACCGCGAAACTCCTCGGCATCAGCAATGTCCGCTATGCCCGCGCCTTCCCGCGCGACAGACACCGCCTGACGCCTTAAAGCACACAGAAAAGGAAAGAGGCGAGAAGGTCTTCACATTTTCTCGCCTCTTTCCCGGATTCCCTACCTTTTGCAGGTGTTCATGCCCAGCAGCCGGTACACGAGACAGAAGCCCGAGAGGCCCGTGATCAGAGCGACAGTGCCCAGCACCCACAGAATGGTAGAGGGGAGGCCGCTGGTCATCAGCGCGAGCGCGAACAGAAAGAGACTGAGGCCGATGCGCAGGTAGCGGTCAGTTGATCCTTCGTTGGCTTTCATGGAGCTATTGTGCCCAAAAGTCCAGTTCTCTGAACAGAGACGAATGTTGTGCTCTAAAGATTCTGAAGTTGCGCGTCGATTTCCCGGACGGCGAACTCGTCATCGGCCTGCTGAAAGGCCACCTGAGCGCGTTCCAGATGCAGTTTCGCGGCGTCCGGGTGGCCCTCCAGCAGACTCAGGTCGGCCATTCCCCGCTCGGCGCGGCCCAGCATTTCCGGGTCGTCGTGCTGGTGGGCGCGTTCCAGGGCCTCGGTCATGCGGTGGCGCGCTTCTTTCAGGTTCAGCAGGGCCAGGTGACACTGCGCGGCCTCGAAGGCGTTGGCGGCGAACTTGTGCGGGTCGTCGCTGTGCTTCTCGATCAGCTTGCGTTCCTCCGCGAAGAATTCCAGCGCCTTGCGGTGTTCCCCGGCCAGGCGTTCCACACGGCCCTGCTGGTGAACGGCGATGTGCTCCCACTCGTCCCCCCGGTGCTGCTCACGCAGGTTGCGGTACACCTCCCGCGCCTCCTCGTGCCGCCCCGTGTGCGAGAGAATGTACCCCAGTGCCATCTGCCCCGCCCGCGTGGGGCGCAGTTCGTCACTTGTTTGCAGAATCGACTCCGCCTGCCCGTAGCGGCGTTCGTCGATGGCCAGCCACACGTCTTGTAACATGCCCTCACGTTACTCCCGGCCAGCTCGTAAATTAGCCCTTGACAGGCCTGTTTTCACGGGTGGAAGATGGAAGGAAGTGCGGTTTTCCGCCGGTGAAGAGGCGCTGGGCCATAGCCCACGCCCCAAATCACTATCATGCGCGGCATGGAGCAATTTGCGCAGTTCAGCGTCGATCAGCAGCGTCTTTACGGCATGCTGCACACCCCGGATGCCCCTGCGCCGGCCACGGGCTGGCCGAGTGTGGTCGTTTTGCATGGGTTCACGGGCAACCGCATTGAAGGCCACCGGAACTTCGTGTTGCTGGCGCGCAAACTCGCGGAGCGTGGCGTGGCGTGCCTGCGCTTCGACTTCCGGGGCAGCGGCGAAAGTCAGGGTGACTTTTCCGAAATGACCGTGTCGCGGGAGGTTCAGGACGTTCAGGCGGCTTTCGAGTATATGCGCCGCCAGCCCGGCATAGACCCGGAGCGCGTCATGCTGCTGGGGTTCAGCATGGGCGGTCTGGTCGCGGCGCTCAGCCTGGCGAGCGTGAACCCGCACCGCCTGGCGCTGTGGTCACCCGCCCTGCCGGAACTCTGGCTTCGCCAGTTGCGCGGCGGGCTGCTGCCCCCCACCGTCACCGATTACGGCGGCTGGCCGCTGGGACGCGCTTTCCTTCAGGAAGTCGTCCGCTTAAGGCCCCTGGAAGCGGCCGCCGTCTGGGGCGGTGTGGCCCGCGTTTTCCACGGTGATCAGGATCTCACCTGCCCGCCTGCCTACGGCATCCAGTATGCCCAGGCCCTGCGCTGTGACGTGACCGCCATTCCCGGCGCAGGCCATACCTACGACTCGCTGGAGCAGGTGGACATGCTGCACCGTGAGACGATCCGGTTTCTGGCTGGAGCATAGGCTTTGGTAAGTAATTCGCGGAAAAATATGGGTGGAATGCTGTTTTTCCAGTTGCCATAAACCAGTCGCTTCAAAGTCCGATCACCGCGCCGATAAGGGCAGCGGCTGCAATGACCAGGGCAGCGTTCACGCGGGTTTTCCAGAGAAGGGCGAAGGCGAGCGTGGCGAGCACGGCACCGACCCAGTGGTGCACGCTGGAGCGCCACAGCACCAGCAGGCTGGCGAGCATGACGCCTGCCCCGAAGGGCAACAGGGAGTTGCGCAGGGCAACGGCCCAGGGGTGACGTCTGTTCCTGTACCACAGAGCGGCGACCAGGGCACTCAGGAAGGCGGTGGGGCCGTAAAAGGCGGCGGTGGCGACGGCCGCGCCGCTCCACCCGGCGATGGCGTACCCGTAGTGCGTGACCGCCAGCAGGTTCGGCCCCGGCATGACCTGCCCCAGCGCAAACCCGTTCGCCAGCACCTGCGGGGAAATCCAGTGGCGTTGCAGAACCAGGACGCGCTCCATTTCCGCCAGGTTCGCCCCGCCGAAACTCACCAGGCCCAGCCGCGCGAACTCGGCGAACATGGCCCCCAGTAGGTCTGGGCTACTCACAGGGACTCTCCTTTCACAGCGGCTTTCCCTCAGGCTTACGCGGGTGGTGAATAAGCAGGCCCACCCCCAGCAGAATCAGCAGGACGGGCAGCAGGTCAAGTCTCAGGACGCCGAGCGCCAGCCAGGTGAGCAGGGCAATCAACCAGCCCCCGCGAATGCCCAGGCCGACTTTCACCACGGGAATGGCGGCGGTCAGCAGCACCCCGATCGCTGCACATGCGGCGCCGTGCAGGGCGCTTTGCAGCCAGTCTGGCAGACCGTCACGGAGGCCCAGTGTCACCCACGACGCTGCGAGCATGGTCAGCAGTCCCGGCAGCAGAATGCCCGCCACGGCCAGGACTGCGCCCGTTTTTCCGCTCAGCCTGACCCCCACCATCGCCGCGAGGTTCACGGCGTTCGGCCCTGGCGTCAGTTGCGCCAGCGTGAACACCTCGGCAAATTCCTCGTCGGTCATCCACCCGCGTGCCACCAGGGCGCGGCGGGCGTGGGCGGGTAACCCGCCGCCGATGCCGACCAGCGCCACCCCCATAAACACCTGGAACAGCGCCCCTGGTGAGATCCCCCCCTGGATGCGAGCTAAAGCTGTGTCCGTCATGCCTGAGCCTAACTCTGCCACCCCCCGGCAAAAGGAGTACTACTCTGGGAACAACACTGAACATTATGTACGGAATTTGCGCCGCTGGTGTCTATTCAGAGGGAACTCCTCATGTTGGTATCACAAGCGGGTGCGAATGGTGTAAACTGCCGGTCATGCCTGTGAAGGAGAAGACCTTTGGTGCAGCTTGATTCTGGTGCGGTCGCGGAGGGCCGCGTCACACGCGTTACGGATTTCGGCGCGTTCATTCAGTTCGAGAACGGTGAAACGGGATTGGTTCACATTTCCCAGATCGCCCACTCGTTCGTGCGGAACATCCACGACCACGTCCGTGAGGGCGACAGTGTGGAGGTCAAGGTGCTGGGCCGCGATGAGCGGGGACGCCTCGACCTGTCCATCAAGGAACTGCTGGAAGAACCCGAAGAAGTGCCGCGTCCCCGCGCTATCGGGCGGCAAAGCCCACAGTTCGAGGCGAAGCTGCGCTCTTTTATGCGTGACGCCAAAGAGCGTACCACCACTGGCGGCGGCGGGAAAAAGCCCACCACCAAACGCAAGAAGTAAGTTGTAGGTGGCCCTTAGAACGGGCCATTTTCACTTTAATGAAAGCGTAAACGGCCGGGACAGCACAAGTCGTCAGAAGCTTGTGCCCGGCGTGGTAAAGTGAAGTTCGCCCACCACAAGAGGTTGGCAAAGCCGCCCACGAAGCCAGCATGGCTCGGGGCGCGGCGGAGGTGATGAACTATAGCGAAAGAACACAAGGTCAACGAGCAGATCAGGGTCAGGCAAATTCGTCTGATCGGTGGTGAAGGCGAGCAGATCGGCATCATCGATACGCGCGACGCCATGAACATGGCCCGTGAACAGGGTCTCGATCTGGTCATGGTCAGTCCGCAAGCCGTTCCGCCCGTGTGCCGCCTGCTCGACTATGGCCGGTTCCGCTACGAGCAGCAGCAGAACGAGAAGGAAAATCGCAAACGCGCCCGCAGTCATGAAGTCAAGGCCATCAAGTTCCGTGTGAAAATTGATGACCATGACTTCAAGACCAAAACGGGACACGTGCGCCGCTTTCTGGAAGAAGGACACAAGGTCAAGGTCACCATCATGTTCCGTGGCCGTGAACGTACCCACCCGGAACTGGGTGAACGCATTCTGGTGCGGGTGGCCGAAACCCTGGCGGACATCGGCGCGCCGGAAGGCATGCCCAGCATGATGGGCATGGACATGAACATGATCATGGCCCCCAAACCCGGCGCGGTCAAGAAAGAGCGCCTCGCTGACGAAGAGGGCAAAGTGGACGCCGACAAGGCCGAAACCACGCTACCCCCCACACAACCCGAGGCGAGCGAAGCTCCAGCGAACGCCTGAACGCCACAACAACGGACGGGAGATGACCATGACCGGTCATCCCCGTCTTTTTGATGATCCAATTCGGGAAATTTCCCTGGTTGTTCAGTGATTGAATTCGCAGCGCGTTCAGGGTGAAAGGACAGCCACCTTGTTGTGATTGACCTGCTGTTTCTGGGCTTGCTGTGGGCGAACAGCGTCGGCTCGTTCACGACGCTGTTCGGCTATCTGGGCGACCTCGTTTTCGTCCCGTGGGTCTGCCTACCCGTCATCGGTGTCCTGATGAGCATTCTCGCCTTTGTTTTCCGCTAGCTTAAGAGCATGATCAAGATGTACACGACCAGCTGGTGCCCCGACTGCCACGCCGCCAAGCGCGCCCTGAGCACTAAGGGGCTGGCCTTCGAGGAAATCAACATCGAGCAGGATGAGCAGGCCGCCGAGTTCGTCATGAGCGTGAACGGAGGCCGCCGCAGCGTTCCCACGCTGGTCAGCGGCGATGTGGCGCACAGCCTCAGCGGCTTTCGCCCGCAGAAACTGGACGCCTTCCTGGCCGAAGCTGGCCTGTAATCTTTATGGAGGGCTCGCCCATGCCGGACTGGAAGGTCACGGCAGGCGACGTTGAAGCGGCCTCGGCCGTTCTTCTTGCAACCGCAAACGCCCTGATCGGGCGCGGGCAACTGCTGTGGCCCCCGCAAAGCCTCACGCCTCAGGGGCTCCTGCGCCATTACCCGCAGGAGTCGTGGCGGGTCGCGTGGCAAGGCGGGCAAGCGGTCGCGGCCTACTCCCTGCTGACCACTGACCCCCTGTTCTGGCCGGCTGACCCGCCGGGTGAGGCCCGTTATCTGCACAAACTGGGCGTTGTGCCGGACTGCCAGGGGCAGGGCTTAGCTCACGTAATGCTGCGGCATGCCGTGCAGGAAACCCGGGTGGCGGGCTGCCCGTGGTTGAAGCTGGACACCGCCGCTGACCGGGCTAAACTCCGCGCCCTGTACACCAGCTTCGGTTTCGAAGAGGTCGGTGAGCGCCAGGTGGGGTCTTTTCTCGTTACGCTGCTGCGCCTGCCGGTTACTTTGTGATTGCCTGCTCGAAGGCCAGCGTGGGCGTGCCGTTGCCACCCACCGTGTAAAAACGCAGCTTCACTTCGGATTCGTTCACCCGCAGCCAGGTGAACCCCGGCTGATGGAATTCCTGAAACAGGGCGGGGCGGTGGCCGCGCTGGGCACTTTCTCCCTGTCCGGCCGCGCCGCTGACCACCTGCCAGGTGCCCGGGCACTCCGGCTGCGGCGCGAACAGTTGCAGGGCGTGATCGTGACCGCTAAAAATGACGTCCACGTCGCCGCACACCGACCTGTAAAGCGAGTGCACCGCGTCGCCACGTTGCTGGGCGGTGGGCAGGCGATCATAGGCCCCGGCCTCTCCATGCCTGGCGTTGCTGAACAGGGGGTGATGGCCCAGCAGGAATGTCCAGGGGGCCACGCTGCTTGTGGCCTTCTGCGTCAACCAGGCCCGCTGCGCCACGTCCCACGACCCTCCCGGACGCTCCTGGGGCCGGCGCGAGGGCAGGTAGGCCGCCAGGGGAGCCGTGTCCACCGCGAGCACCTCGGCCACCTTGCCCAGCCGGGCGCGGTAAAACCTGTCCGGCATGACCCAGCGCGAATTGACCCGCGAGTACGCCACCTGAACCTCTGCCCCGCCCGGGTTGGCGCCGTCACCGCCCCACAACAGCGACTCGTCGTGGTTGCCCGGAATCATCAGGAAAGGAAAGCCCAGCCCGCCGTACAGGTTCTCGAAGCGCTCGCGGAACAGTGGAGAGTCCACACGAGCCGGCCCGGACGGATAGAAATTGTCGCCCAGCCCGACCCCCAGGTCGCAGCCCCACTCCCGGCACACCGCCTGCATGGCCCGCGCCACCGCCCGCTGCTCGGGCCGACCTGTGCCCTGGTCACCCATGACCACCAGGCGGTACTCGACGCGTGGCGGCACCGGTTCAACGACCGTGTCCTGCACAGCCAGATCATGCACAGTGACCGGAGCACGCGAGGGCGCGCAGCCCACCAGCAACCCCATCAGCGCCGTTCCCCGCAGCATGACCGTCAGCAAACGCATGACCGGAGCATAACCCGCCCGGTTCGCCGCGCGGGAAGCGCCTCGGCACAGAGTATTGACGGTGGAGCGATGACGGTTTCATAGGCGTGTCCCTCATGCCCGGCGGGCCCTGCCGCGCGAGACTGCACTTCCCACAGGGAAAGGAGCTGCACCATGACCGATCCAGGAGACCGCGCCACCACCGACGCCAACGTTCGCCGCGACTTGCCCGACGCTGCCCCTGAAACCGTGAACTCCGGCATCGGCGAGGAAGGCCACGACGACAAGATCAAGAACAACGAGCGCGAACAGGCCCGCATCAACAGCCAGAATCCAGATCCGCTCGACAAGTAAAGCCAACGAAAAGAGGCCGCAAGGAGCGAACTTGCGGCCTCTTTTTTGGATGGTCAACCCAGGTCGGTTTTCGAGTACAGCGCCGTCACCTGTAAGTTCAAGGCCTCCAGGGCGGCCTTCCCTCCCTGCTCGCGGTCAATCACGCACAGGACGTGTTCGACGACCGCGCCGCGCTCCCGCAGGGCATGGACGGCAGCGATCACCGCCCCACCGGAAGTGACGACATCCTCCACGATCGTCAGGCGTTTGCCCGCGATGTCGGCGCCTTCGGCCAGCTGGCAGGTGCCGTATGCCTTGGCTTCTTTGCGAACGAATACGGCCGGCAGGCCCGTCACGGCGGACAGCATGGTCACCACCGGAATCCCGCCCATCTCCAGGCCAGCCAGATACTCCGTATCGGCGGGAACGTGGGGAGCGAGGCTTTCGGCCACGGCCCGCAGAATGCGCGGGTCGGACTCGAAACGGTACTTGTCGAAGTAGGAGTCGCTGACCACGCCGGAACGGAGCGTGAACGAACCGCTCAGCAAGGCTGCGTCCCGGATGGCGTGCGCCAGTTCGCTGCGGTTCAAGCCTCTTCCCGCTGGAAGGCCACCTGACCGTTCACCACGGTCAGCACCGGCCAGCCTTTGAGCATCTGGCCCTGCCAGGGCGTGAATTTCGCCTTGCTCTTGAACCCGGCGGGGTTCACTTCGCGTTCTGTGGTCAGGTCGAGCACCACCAGATCGGCGGGAGCGCCCGCTTCCAGCGTGGGTTCAGGCCAGCCCATCACGCGGGCGGGGGCAGCGGTCATCAGGTCGAGGAGTTTCTCCAGGCCCAGCTTCGCGCCAAACTTCGTCCACATGATCGGGAAGGCGATCTCGATGTAGGCGATGCCGCTGGGGGCTTCCAGCAGGTCGCGTTCCTTCTCGGCCTTCGTGTGGGGCGCGTGGTCGGTGGCGATGCAGTCCACGCTGCCGTCCAGCAGCCCTTCCAGCAGATAATCGGCGTCCGCACGGCTGCGCAGGGGCGGGGCGACCTTGTACATGGCGTCGAAGCTGCGCAGGGCCTCGTCGGTCAGGTCGAGATGGTGCGGGCAGACCTCACAGGTGACGGGCAGGCCGCGTTTTTTCGCCTCGCGCACGATGTCCAGTTCACGCGCCGTCGAGAGGTGCTGCACGTGCAGCCGCGCTCCCGTCAGGGCCACGAGTTCCATGTCGCGGGCCACGCGGGCCGCCGCCGCCGCCGCCGGGTTGCCGGGCAGGCCCAGTTCCTCGGACACCACGCCCTCGTTCATCACGCCGCCTGCGCGTAGGCCAGCATCCTCGGCGTGCACGCTGATCACCATGTTCAGGGACTTGGCATATTCCAGCCCCAGGCGCAGCACCCGGGCGTTCTCGTTGGTCAGGCCGTCATCCGTGAACATCACTGCCCCGGCGTCCTTCAGGTAACTCAGTTCGGCCAGCCCCTCTCCCAGCTGGCCCTTCGTGAGCGCCGCCGCCGGTTTCAGGCGCGCAAATCCCAGGCCGTTCGCCTTTTCGATCAGGCTTTGCACCAGCGCCGGATCGTCGATCACGGGCCGCGTGTTCGGCATGCACACCACTGTGCCGTAGCCGCCCGCCGCCGCCGCCGCGAGGCCGGACGCCAGGTCTTCCTTCTCGGTCTGCCCCGGCTCGCGCAGGTGGGCGTGCAACTCGATCAGGGCCGGCGCCAGCGTGCCGCCCTGCCCGTCAATCACCTCACCTTCGTCACCCAGGTTCCAGCCCTTGATTTTTCCGTCCTCAACGGTTACGGACTCCAGTTGCTCAGAACCCACACGCTTGATGTTTGTAATCGTTAACGTCATTGTTGACCTCTTCTTTCGTGAATTAACGGCTTCTGTCTCTCAGCACTTCAAAGCCAACGAACTCGTAGTCCTGCAATTCCTCGACCTTCACGCCCCGTTGAATCAGTGGCGGGGTCTTCCAGCCCAGGTGCGCTCCGCAGGTCGTGAGCCCATTCACATAAGTCACTTCGGTGCTCACTGTGCGGTCGGCCGCGCGGCTCAGCTGGACTTCCAGACGAGGGTAATAAATGGTCTCCACCTGCTCGACCCGCCCGGTCGGCTTGTGGCGGTACGTCTCGCGCACTTCGGCGTTCAGGGGTTGAAACGCGCACTTCCTGAAACCCAGGCGGGCATCACTGTGCAGCCCGAACTGGGCGCAGGTGGGTTGCCCGAACTGCTTTTGCACGTCCGCCGCACGCTCCACCACCTGCAACACCCGCATTTGCAGCGTCTCGAACGCCGTTTCCCTGTCCACGTACACCACCACACTGCCGCCTTTCACGGGCTGCACCATGACCGACAGCCCCGCCTGCCCGGACGGAAAGAGAAACCGGTTGCGCCCCTGCGTCACCGCGGCCTGCCCATAAAACACGAGGCTCAGCAGCCGGGCCACCTCGGCAGGAGCGTCACGGAACTCGGCGCACGAGACCTTCAGCTGTGGGCTGGAAGGCTGGCACACCTTCTGAACCTGGCTGTCCAGCGGAACCCAGGAGAACGGCCCTGCTTCCCGCACCTGCCCCACGCCCCCCGCTTGCGGTGTGGGTACAGGTGCAGCGGCTACAGGTGAAACTGCCTCCACTCCCAGCACGCCCCAGAACGCCTCGCCGGACAGGCGCACCAGCCTGGCATTCAACTTCTGGACGGCCCTGACCTGCGGTGAATCCGGCCCATAGACTGCCGGGGAACACGCGCCCACCCAGGCCTTCAGCATAAGCAGCGTGGTGAAGGCGGCGGCCCGCTTCACTTGCCCCCCGGCAGTTCTGAAACCGGCACGCGCCGCACGCCCTGGGCGTCACTCAGCACGGCGATGTCGCCATTGAACACCGCCGCGATCAGGGCGTTTCCGGCAGCGTCCGTCTGCGCGCTGCAGCGCTCCAGGTTCAGGAACTTGCTGGTTTTCTTCATGCCGAACAGGTCGTCCGTGCAGGGCGTGGGCGGCACGGCCTTGCCCGTTTCGTAGTAGGCGTTGCTGACCGCCACGCGCACCAGCCGCACGTAATCCAGCGCCTCGGCCTCCGTGGAGGCGGGCGTGGCCTCGCGCTTGCAGGCGCTCAGCAGCAACAGTGCCAGGGTAAAAATTCGTTTCAAGCGTTCCTCCGTGTCTGCCACAGGTGCCACACCAGCGCCACTCCCCACATCAGGAACAGCGGATCCCACAGGAAGGCGTGCCCCAGCATGGCCGGACGGTCGTAAGCCCCGAAGTTGACGAGTCCGCCCAGCACGGCCAGCGAGGTGAGGGTCACGAAGCCACCGTACAGCACCAGGAACACGCCGCCCACCCAACTGATCCCGCGCCAGAGCTTTGGCCAGGGGAGGCGGCCCTGCGCGTTAAGGAGCGGAATCACCGCCGCCAGCGCCTTGAACAGCGCGATGAGGCCCAGCACCAGACTTGCACTGAGAGGGCCAGATTTCACGAAATCCTGCGGCCTCTGGCCCACCGTATCCAGTAGCCACGTGCCCCCCAGCGCCCAGTACAGGCTGAACGCCGCGTGAATCACGCCCACGAGGAAGGCGATTCTCACGGCCCGCATGGCAGGGGCTGGGGGCAGACTTACTCCCGTCCGACCAGCAGGTGGTACAGGACGCTCATGCGGATGGCCTGGCCGTTCTCGACCTGCCGCAGGATGCGGCTGCGTGGGCCGTCGGCAGCCTCGGTGCTGATTTCCAGGTCGCGGTTCATGGGGCCGGGGTGCAGCACGATTGCGCCGCTCTCGGCTTCCCCCATCAGTTTCTCGTTGACCTGGAACTGGTCGGCGTACTCCTGGAGGCTACTCAGGTAACCGCCCGTCATGCGTTCCTGCTGGAGGCGCAGGGCCATGACGGCGTGTGCGCCCCTGACGGCCTCGCGCGGGTCGCTGGTGACAGTCACGCCGGGCAGGGCGGCCAGGTCGGCGGGAAGCAGGGTGGCGGGGCCGCACAGCATGACCTGCGCGCCCAATTTGGGCAGCAGTTCGGCGTTGCTGCGGGCCACGCGGCTGTGGCGCACGTCCCCGATGATGGTGACCTTTTTGCCTTCCAGGCTGCCGTATTCCTGCCGGATGGTGTAGGCGTCGAGCAGGGCCTGAGTGGGGTGGGCGCGGCGTCCGTCGCCGGCGTTGATGACGGGTTTGCCGGTGTAGCGGGCGACCAGGTGCGCGGCGCCGCTGGCGTGGTGGCGCACTACGTAGGCGTCCACCTTGTATTGCGTCAGGACTTCCACCGTGTCACGCAGGCTCTCGCCCTTGCTGACGCTGCTGCTGCCGGCAGCGAAGGTGAACACGTCGGCGCTCATGCGGCGGGCGGCCAGTTCGAAGCTGGTGCGGGTGCGGGTGCTGTTCTCGAAAAACGCCAGGCACACCGTCTGGCCTTGCAGCGCCGGAACCTTCTTCACCGGCCGGTCGAGCACCTGAAGCATGGTGTCGGCGTTGTCCAGCAGTGCCGTCAGGCGTTCGGGCGTCCACTCCTGGAAGTCCAGCAGGTGGCGGGGGCGGGGCGTGTGGGGTGTGGGGCTCGTCATTTAATGTCCTCCAGATCCCACAGTTCCACGATGTCCACACCGTCCGTTTCCTGCAATTTCACCTTCACGACCTCATGCCGGGCGGTGGGCAGGTTTTTTGCCACGTAGTCGGCGCGAATGGGCAACTCACGGTGCCCCCGGTCGATCAGGACGGCCAGTTGAATGCCCTCGGGGCGGCCCAGGTCGATCAGCGCGTCCAGCGCCGCGCGAACGGTGCGGCCGGTGTACAGCACGTCATCCACCAGAATCACGCGGCGGTGCGCGATATCGAACGGCACGCGCGTTTCGCGGATGATCGGCTGGTGCGCCACTTCCGAGAGGTCGTCGCGGTAAAGCGTGATGTCCAGCATGCCCATGGGCACTTCAACGCCCTCGAGTTCACTGAGTTTCTGCGCCAGGCGCTCGGCCAGCGGAAGGCCGCGCGTGTGAATGCCGATGATGGCGAGGCTCTCGGCGCCCTTGTTGCGCTCGACGATCTCGTGCGCGATGCGGGTCAGGCCGCGCCGCAATTCGTCGGCGGTCAGGATGGTGGCTTTGGGGTCAGCCACGGCGCGCCTCCTGCGGGGCGGGGGCCATAAAAAAACGCCCGTGCAGCGCGTGCTGACGGTTCCGATGTGCTTCTTGCATACCTACTCCTTCTCTTGCCTCACTGGGCCTGCCTCTCTGGGCGGGTGCAGCCTCACGGGACTGCGGAGAGATGGACTTTCTGTTTTGCCGGGGCCGTGTTGCCCGGGCCGCTCCAGAGTGTAGCAGGCGGCAAAGTCAGTGGGGACGGTCAAGCCCGGGAGTGTCCAGCCCAGGTAGGACGCGCTGAGGGCTGCTGTTGTCAGTTTCAGGCAATGGGCCACAGGTCACCAAGATAAACACGCACTAAACTTGACACAATAAGACTCAGGTTTTACTATAGATATATCTGAGTGCAAGGCGCTCAAGTTTCATCTCAGGAGGTACATCAGATGATGCGATTTGATCCTTTCCGTGAAATCGAAGAACTGGCCCAGCGCATGGATCGCGGCTTTACCGGCAACAGCAGTGTGGCCCGTTTCAGCCCGCCCGTGGACATTCACGAGGACGAGCAGGGCCTGGAACTGACCCTCGATCTGCCAGGCGTGTCCCCCGACACCCTGAACATCGAAGCCGAGAACAGCACCCTGACCGTGCAGGCCGAGCGCAAGTACAGCCGCGTGGAGGGCAAGACCGCCCACCGCGTCGAACGCGCTTACGGCACATTTACCCGCACCTTCAGCATTCCCACCAAGTACGACCTGAGCAAAGTCGAAGCCGACTTCGACCACGGCACCCTGACCCTGAAAGTCCCGCGCAGTGAAGCCGCCCAGAAGCGCAGCATCACCGTGCGCACTGGCGGTCAGGCCAGCCAGCCGAAGACGGTCGAGGCCGACGCACAGAGCTGATTCGCCTCTGGTCTCCCGGTATAGAGAAAGCCCCCCGTCACGCATGCGGGGGTTTTTTCATGTTTGCTTTCAGGGGGCGGCGCTGGCCAGGTGCAGGTGATCTGTCCGGGCGATGTCCACCGCCAGGGTCTCCCGGGTAATGGGGTCGACCTGCAGGACGCTGTAAGCCGTATTGCGGTGCTCGGTCGTCCGCGAAGCCCAGCTGGCCCCGTAGTCGAGGTTCAGCAACGTGGCCAGCAGGCCCGTGATGGCGACGCCGTGGGAGACGAGAATCACGCTTTCGCCTGCCCTGGGCCAGTGTGCCAGCGCAAACTCGTGCATGCGCCGGGCAACCTGCGCGGGCGTTTCGCCGCCGGGGGCGCCTGCGTGCGGGTCGCCGTTCCAGAAACGCCGGCTCAGTTCTGGGTGCACGGCGGCCACATCGTCGTACAGGCGGCCTTCCCAGTCGCCCACATGAATTTCACGCAGGGCCGCCTGGGCGTGCAGGGTGCCGCCCAGCGCCGTGAACAGCGCCTCGGCGGTGGCGTAGGCGCGGCTCAGGTCGCTGGCGTGAATTACCGGGCCGCTGATCCCCTGCGCCCGCAGGTGCGCCGCCAGTCGGCGGGCCTGCTCGCGGCCGGTGTCGTCCAGCGGGGCGTCCAGGTGGCCCTGCCAGCGCCGCTCGGCGTTGTACGCGGTCTGACCGTGGCGCACCAGAATGAGGCTTGCAGGCCGGGATTTGGGGGTCGGGTGCTTCGCGTCTGGGGGGGCAAGCTCGGGTTCAGGCATCATGAAACGCCTCTACACTAGAGCATTGGACAAAAGAACGCCGTGCTTTTTGTCCGATCAGGGCGAAGAATGAAGTTGTGCGGAGTGAGGTTCTCGGCAGCACGGAGTTCGGAGACCTGCTCTCCGCCATGACCACCGTGACCCCCATTCAGGGCTGCTGGCGGTCATACATGCGCTGGCGTTCCCGGAACGCGGCCTTCTGCGCGGGTGTGGTCTGGCTAAAGCAGTGGGGGCAACTCACGCCTTCCTCGAAGTGCGGATGCGTGAGCTCAGCGGCGCTCAGCGGCCAGCCGCACGAGTGGCACATCACCGCGCCGCCTTCCCGCAGGCCGTGCCCCACCGTCACGCGGCCGTCGAACACGAAGCACTCGCCCTGCCAGCGGCTTTCCGGTTCCGGCATGTCCTCCAGGTATTGCAGGATGCCGCCTTTCAAGTGGTACACGTCCTGAAAACCTTTTTCCAGCAGCAGGCTGGTGCTTTTTTCACAGCGGATGCCGCCGGTGCAGAACATGGCGATTTTCTTGCCCTGCGCCCCCGCCAGGTGTTCGTCCACCCACGCCGGAAACTCACGGAACGAGTCGGTGTCCGGGTGAATGGCGTCCTTAAAAGTGCCGGCCTTCACCTCGTAACGGTTGCGGGTGTCTACCACAATCACGTCTTCCTGCTCCAGCAGGGCGTTCCACTCCTGCGGGGTCAGGTAGGTGCCCACCTGTTCACGCGGGGCCACCGGCACGCCCAGCGTCACGATCTCCTTTTTCAGGCGCACCTTGAAGCGCTTGAAGGGCCGCTCGGTGGCCGTGGACTCCTTGTACTCCAGGCCAGTAAACCCGGCACCCAGCAGAAAGTCGTGCAGGGCCGTAATCGCCTCACGCGACCCGGCCACCGTGCCGTTGATGCCTTCCCCGGCCACGACCAGGGTGCCGCACAGGTTCAGCCGCCCGCCCAGCGCCAGCAACGCCGCACGCAACCCCGCCGGGTCACTCAGCGCTCGGAACTGGTACAGGGCCGCCACGATAAAAACAGGCTGGGAAGAACGCGCGCCGGAACTCACGCCCCGCATGATACCGGGCCGTGACTGAAAACCGTGCTGAGCGGGAGAGATATGAGCCGCGCATGCCTAAATTCCCGTCTGGCCCGTCCTGGCCCCGCGTGCTAGCTTCCCCTTTATGCCAATCAAGTGTGGTCGAGCGTGCTGACCCTGGCCATTATCGGGGTGGGCCTGCTGGCGGGCGTGCTGGGGGCCATTCTGGGCCTGGGCGGCGGCGTGGTGGTGGTGCCTGCCCTGGAATTCGTGATGCCGCTGTTCGGGCATCACCTGACCATCACGCAGGCCATCGCCGCCTCGCAGATCGGTGTGCTGGCGGTGGGGCTGTCGGGCGCGGCGGCTTACCTGCAACAGGGCCTGGTGCGGGCCAGAACCGGGTATATGCTCGCGCCCTTCACCATCGTGGGCGGGGCCATCGGCAGCTTCCTGGGGCTGGTGCTGCCTGCCAAAACGGTGGCGACCGTCTTTGCCCTGCTGCTGCTGTACTCCGCCTACAACCTCTTGAGGGGGCTGAAGCGCGTGGAGGTCGAGCGCCCGCCCTCGCGCCTGGTGCCGCCCGCCATGACCCTGGCCGGGATCACCAGCGGCCTGCTGGGCATCGGCGGCGGCACCGTGCAGGTGCCCGTCATGAACCTGCTGGGCGGCATGCCCATCCGCCAGGCCATCGCCACCAGCACCTTCATCATGGGGCTCACCGCTGTCGGTAACGCGCTGGTGTACCAGGCGGGCGGTCAGCTGGACGTGCGGCTGGCCGCCGGGGTGGCCTTCGGGGTGCTGGTCGGTGCTCGCCTGGGCGCGGGGCTGCAAAGCAAGATCCCCGCCGCACAACTGAAGCTGTTCTTCAGCCTGCTGCTGCTGTTTACCGCCGGGCAACTGCTGTGGAAGTACTGGGGGCACGCATGACCGCGCGTGAAACGCCACAACATCACAAAGACCACGCCGAACTGGCCGGCCTGCCCGCCTGGCTGTACCCCGCCGGGTTCTGGGTCACGCTGGTTCTCCTGGCGCTGGGCGTCCTAGTGCCGCGCCTGTCGTTCCTGGGCGTCATCAGCATCGGCACCGTGCCGGTGCTGGCCACCCTGTGGGTCGCCGTGACCGCCTGGCAGCGGGATCGCCGCCTCAGCCTCGCGGCGCTCGCGGCCCTCGGCGGGCTGGCCCTGGTGTTTCTAGTCAAACAATTTGTGTGAAGTGAGCTTGCGGCATAGGCCCAGGACTGCTCTCTCGCCCTACGCCCACACACACCGCGCCGGACACCCGGTGATGTTCCCGCCTTAAACTTCCCCCATGAGCGCCCCGGTTCGCAAGGTGATTCACGTGGACATGGACGCGTTTTACGCCTCGGTGGAGCAGCGCGACGACCCGGCGCTGCGCGGGCGGGCGCTGGCGGTGGCGTGGGGCGGTAAACGCAGCGTGGTCCTGACCGCCAGTTACCAGGCCCGCGTGTTCGGCGTGCGCAGCGCCATGCCGCTGTACCGGGCGCTGGAACGCTGCCCGGAGCTGCTGGTGGTGCCGCCGCGCTTCGAGGCGTACCGCGAGGTCAGCACGCAGATTCGCGCGGTGTTTCACGAGTTCACGCCGCTGGTCGAGCCGCTGTCGCTGGACGAGGCTTACCTGGACGTGACTTACCCGCTGAAAGGCGGCCCGAGTGCCACGCGCCTGGCCGGGCGCATCAAGCGCGACATTCTGGACTGCACCGGCCTGAGCGCCACGGCGGGCGTCAGCGTGAACAAGTTCCTGGCAAAACTGGCGAGTGGGCTGCACAAACCCGACGGTTTGACGGTCATCTTGCCCGAGCAGGTGGAGGCACTGCTGGCCCCGCTGCCCGTCACGGACTTCCACGGCATCGGCCCGGCCACGGCGGCGCGGTTGCGAGCACACGGCATCCACACCGGAGCCGACCTGCGGCGCAGCGACCCGGCCCAGCTGGCCGGGTGGTTCGGCAAGGTCGGCGAGCATTACTGGCGCGTCGCCCACGGGCTGGACGACCGCCCCGTCGACCCGCACCGCCCACACAAGAGCATCGGCGCGGAGGAGACGTACGGCGACGACCTGCGCGGCGTGCAGGTGGTGCGGCAGGCGCTGCCCCCCATCGCCACGAGTGTCGAGCGCCGGCTCCTGCGCGCGGGCCTGGCTGGGCGCACCGTGGTGCTGAAAATCAAGTACGACGACTGGAGCATCGTCACGCGCCGCACCACCCTGACGCACGCCATCTGGCACGCCGGGGAACTGGCGCAGGTCGCGTCCAACCTGGTGACGCCGGAACTCGTGCAGGGCCGGGCGGTGCGCCTGCTGGGCATCACCTGCGCGGGCCTGGTGCCTCCCTACGACCCGCCGCCCCGCCTGCTGTGACCTTCGCTGGGCGGCCGGTCGTACAGGCTGGCGTAATGGGCGCCCAGTTCCTCCAGAAAGCGCATCTCGCGCTTGGTGGTGGTGCTGCTGTGCACCGACTCGACACTGAGCAGGGCGGCGCCCACTGCCAGCACCGAAGCCCCGGCAATGGCCAGCAGCAGCGGCAAAATACCCATGCTGCGGGCCGTGAGGCTCTCCACGCCGATCAGCAAGCTGGTCAGCACCAGCAACATCACCGCCAGGTAAAAAGCCCGCAGGGCGCGGTGCAGGTAACGCGTGCGGCGGGTCAGGCGCGGCAGCTGCGCGATAATCATGCTTTTTTCCTCGCGGGCCAGCGGCTGGCGCTGCCCTTCCTCGCTGACCAGTTCCTTGAAGCGCGCCGTCAGCGCCCGCACCCGGTCGGTGCTGCGGCCCAGCCGTGCGCTGGTGCTCATGATCAGCGTGCCCGCGCCGCTGATCAGCACGGCGGGCGTGATCATGGCGGTCAGGACACTTAAACTCTGGTCGGCCATACCTGAGGGCAGGTTATACCCATTGCGGAAAGAGCGCTTGTTGTGTGGCTATCTTTCTTTCCTGAACCGAAGTGAGCAGCAAACAGACGTGCTGCGGGAGAGGGAAGAGGATGGCGGCACTTTCCCGCCATTCTCTGGTATTGGACGGTGTGGAACTCGCTGGCCGGGCGCGCCACACCCTCAAGGCCGTCTTGGCCTTCCTCACAAGAGCATTTCCGCGCTCGGCTAAGCTGAGTCACGCGCCGCTTTCCCTGCACAGGCGCCGCACCTTCAGGAGACCCGCCCTTGACGCCACCCCAACTGCCCACAAAGCCCGCCCACACTGTCCCCGAGTACCTGCTGCACCTGTGGAGGAAACCGCTGATCCGGGCCGCCGTGTACGCGCTGCTGGTGCTGTTGGCCTGGCGACTGGCGCGGCAGGTGATGGGCGCCATCGTCCTGATTGGCGTGGCCTACGCCATTTCCTACGTGGTCAACCCGCTGCTGGTGTGGCTGGAGAAACGCGGTCTGCGGCGCGGCGGCAGCATCCTGCTGATCCTGCTGGGGTTCCTGGCGGTCACGGGTCTGCTGATCTGGACGGTCGCCACGCAGGTCACCAGTTTTCTGGCGGGCCTGCCGGTGCTGCTCAGCCGCCTGCCGGAACTGGTGCAGGGCTGGCTCGACCCGCACCGCGACATTCCGGCGGTGGCCCAGATGGAAGACAAGCTGGTCACGTACCTGCGCGAAAAGGTCAGCGACGTCGGCGCGAACATCGGCCCCATCACCGCCGAGGTGCTGAACCCCAACTCCGCCATCATGGGCCGCCTGACCGGCGTGCTGGGCTGGCTGGGGCAGGCCACCGTGGTGCTGACCCTGGCCATGTTCTTCATGGTGGATCATGCCCAGCCGGGGCGCATGCTGCTGGGCCTGCTGCCGCGCCAGTGGCAATCGGTGGCGGCCCGCCTCTCCGAGGACGTCAGCCAGTCGTTCGGCATCTATTTGCGTGGCACGCTGATCACCGGCGGCGTCATCAGCCTGATCGCCGGGGCCGGCCTGCTGGCGCTGAAGGTGCCCAACGCCCTGGCACTGGCCCTCCTGACCGGCATCCTGGCCCTCATTCCCTTTTTCGGCATGGTGCTGGCCACCATTCCCGTGCTGCTCCAGGCCATTCCGCAGGGCACCAATACCCTGATCGGCGTCAGTATCCTGTACTTCGCCATCAACCAGGTGGCCTTCAACGTCGTGTCCCCGATGGTCATGGGCCGCGCCAGCAACATCAGCGCCGCCGGCATCATGGTGGCTGTGCTGATCGGCGCCTCGGCCTTCGGGCTGGCCGGCGCGCTGCTGGCCATTCCCGCCGCCATCCTGCTGCAACGCTGGGTAACGCGCTACTGGCTCTACAGCCCCGCCCATGAGGGCATTCGCCCCGCCCCGCTGGCCGTGGAAGCCACCCCCACGCCCGCCACCGACGATGACCTGCTGCATTCGCCCTTCAAACAGAATTGATGCCAGAGTAGGTTGGCCAGAGTAGGTTGGAAAGTGGACTCATGCGGGGTGCCCTTCCACGCATGAGTCCATTTAGATAACTGCACCGTCTTTCCCGACGGCTGCGGCAAATTCAGTCGTTTTTCACGCGCTGCGCAGCTTTGCAAGTCGGCCAGAAAGATGCCGTGCTTTTCGCCATCTTTTTGGCAAATGCGGTAGACTATTTTGATGCCTCTGCCCCTCCTCCTTGACCTGCACCCCGATCAGTACCCCCTGAGCGGTTTCCGGCGCACTCAGCTGCTCTCGTGGGTGTTCGAGCAGGGCGTCGGCACCTTCGACGCCATGACCAACCTGTCCGCCGACACCCGGCGCGAGCTGCAAGAGAAGTACAGCCTCAATCCCTTCCGCGACATCGAGACGGTGCGCAGCCACGACGGCAGCGTCAAGTACCTGTTCACGCTGTTCGACGGGCGGCAGATGGAAGCCGTGTACATGCCTTACCTCGACCGCAAGACCATCTGCGTGTCCACCATGGTCGGCTGCCCGGCGCGCTGCGCTTTTTGCGCCACCGGGGCCATGGGCTTCGGCCGCAACCTCACCCCCGGCGAAATCGTGGGGCAGGTTCTGGCGGTGGCGGGCGGCGAAGGCATTGCCCCGCGCGAGATCAGGAACCTGGTGTTCATGGGCATGGGCGAAGCCATGCTGAACTACGATTTCACCATGCAGGCCGCCCGCATCCTGCTGCACCCGCAGGCGCTCGGCATGAGCAAGCGCCGCATCACCCTGTCCACCGTCGGCATCGCCAAGGGCATTCGCCGCCTGACCGAGGAAGATGACCTGGGCATCAAGCTCGCCATCAGCCTGCATGCCCCCGACGAGGACACCCGCCAGCGCATCATCCCCACCGGAGCCGCCAACTCCATTGCCGAGATCATGGCCGCCGCCCGCGAGTATCAGGCGGTCACCGGCCGCCGTATCACCATGGAATACACCATGCTGCGCGGCCTCAACGACCACCTCTGGCAGGCCGAACTCCTGGCCGACCTACTGCGCGGCCTGGTCAGCCACGTGAACCTGATTCCCATGAACCCCTGGGACGGCAGCGGCTTCGAGAGCAGCACCGAGGAGCAGATTCAGGCGTTCTACGACACGTTGCAGGCCAGGGGTGTGGACGTGTCGGTGCGCCGCTCACGCGGCAAAGATGCCGGGGCCGCCTGCGGACAGCTGGCGCTGAAACGGCCCACAGCCGCGACGGGTGACGGGTATGCGGGGGCGTAAGCTCCTCTAGAGAGTGGGGGCCGGTCATATGGTTTTGCTGACTTCCCCAGTCCCCCAGACCCCTATCCCCAGGGAGCTTTTGTTGGCACTGGGCAGGGGTGGTTATTTGCAGTTGTTGGCGCTGGGAAGGGGCTTAAAGCAGCAGGGCCGAATGTGTTGAACGTCCGGTTTCGCAGTGTCAGGCCCGTGCGCCGCGCGCCCGGCGGCCTTCGGTCTGATGGAACCGTTATGTTGTCGGGCTGAGGGTAGAAAAGAAAAGCCCTCTCTTCGGGGAAGAGGGGAGGGCCGCATGGACGGTGGAAGTTTACTTCGTGACGGCTTTCAGGTGCAGCTGGAGGCTTTTCATATCGGCGTCGCTGAGTTTCGGGAACTTGGGCATCATGGCTTTCAGGGGAACGCCCTTGTCGTCTTTGCCCTGCTTCAGGGCGCGTTTGAAGAGGTCGTACTTCCACTTGCTGGCGTCCTTGAGGCTGGGGCCGATGGCGCCCTGGGCTTTGTCACCGTGGCAGGCGGCGCAGTTGGCGTCAAAGACTTTTTTGCCGGCGGCGGCGCTGGGAGCCGCGCTGGCGAAGGTCAGGAAGCTCAGGGCGGTGGCGGCCAGAATCCATTTTTTCATGCCCACAGTGTACGCCTGACCGGTAGGTCAGGGGGTGAGGAGTGTCCCGGTCCCCGCTGCGCGGCCCTGTTGCATTACACTTGGCTGGAAATGGCACACGCGAACGATGACGCCCTGTACGCCCAATGGCTCGAACTGCTCGGCTGGATGCAAGCCGAAGCGCAGCAGCGCGGCCTGACCTTCGAGAAGGTCGCCGACTTCCCCGATTACATCTACCGCATGGAACGCCCCTACGACCTGCCCACCACGGTCATGAGCGCCAGCCTGAATGCCGAGGGCCAGCCGCTTTTCGTGGCCGGCGTCAGCCCCCGACACGCCCAGCTCAAGGGCGTGAGCCTGCGCCTGATGGGCGGTAGCAAACACTGGCACCTGCACGCCGGCACGCGTGGTCTGCTGGAAGGCAAGCGCCCCTTTACCCGCGAGCGCCTGGCGACCATCCTGAACGGCGCCGAGCGCGGCATGACCACCCGCAGCGCGTAGGGCGGACAACCGGGGCAGGCGCGGCCGAGTCAACTGACCGGCCGCGCCTGCCTCTGCTCTTGTTCGAGTGGTCGCTCACCTGGTACGGTGGAGGCGAGTTGGGCGCAGGATGACCCAGCGTTAAGTTAGGTGAAAGCCGCTTCAATTCCCCTTGCCCTCTTGCGAAGAGGAGATGAGGGCTTTTCTCAATTTGTCGGGAGCGCACAATTAAAATGTAGTGGATACCGTTCAATGTGAAACGAGCAGATGAATTCGCTGTCCTCACCGTCAGGAAGAACGGCGATTAGGGGTTGACAACGAAGGGCGGAGGTGCGAAGCGTAAGTTGTAGGCGGCAACGATGAGGGCCACCTTCAAGCGTAAGGCCGTCCAGGTTTTCACCTGCCCCCAACGCAATCCGCGC
>NZ_SMMH01000016.1 GCF_004634215.1 Deinococcus fonticola
ATCACCTTGGGTCTGAGAGAATTGGTACGGGCGTGGAGCCAGCCTGAAAAACAGCGTGGGGTACAGCTACTTGCCTTTATTGACCTCCTTTCTCCATCCCAGACGGGATTTTTGGAAACTGTCGGGTACTGAGGTGCTTTTGGTAAACAAATACCATTGTTTGAAGAAACTGAAATCCAATAATCAATTAGGCAGCCCCCATCCCCCGGAGGCTGCCCCTTTTCTATCCTTTCTATACTTACGCGCCGACGTAATCCTCAATTGGCGGGCAGGCGCACATGAAATTCCTATCGCCGTACACGTTGTCCACTCGGTTCACGGCGGGCCAGAACTTCCAGTTCTTCTGGTACCGGCTGGGGTAGGCGGCGGTTTCGCGGCTGTAGGCGCGGTTCCACTCGGCGTCAATCAGGTCGGTCTGGGTGTGGGGGGCGTGCTTCAGCGGGCTGTCGGCGGCGGCCATGGTGCCGTCCTGGACTTCCTGAATTTCGCGGCGGATCTGAAGCATGGCGTCGATGAACCGGTCGAGTTCGGCTTTGGGTTCGCTCTCGGTGGGTTCGATCATCAGGGTGCCGGGCACGGGGAAGCTCATGGTGGGGGCGTGGAAGCCGTAGTCCATGAGGCGTTTGGCGATGTCTTCCTCGGTGATGCCGCTGTCCTGTTTCAGGGGGCGGATGTCGATGATGCACTCGTGCGCCACGCGGTCATTGCGGCCCGTGTAGAGGATGGGGTAGGCGCCGCTGAGTTTCCTGGCGATGTAGTTGGCGTTGAGCAGGGCGACCTGGGTGCTCTTGCGCAGGCCGTGCGCGCCGAGGAGTTTGATGTACAGGTAGCTGATGGGGAGGATGCTGGCGCTGCCGTACTGCGCGGCACTCACGGCGCCCGTCTGGCTCCCTGAGGTGGGGATGACGGGATGGTTGGGCAGATAGGGCGCGAGGTGGGCCTTGACGCCGATGGGGCCCATGCCGGGGCCGCCGCCGCCGTGGGGGATGGCGAAGGTCTTGTGCAGGTTCAGGTGGGAGACGTCACTGCCGATCAGGCCGGGTTTGCTCAGGCCCACCTGGGCGTTCATGTTCGCGCCGTCCAGGTACACCTGCCCGCCGTGCTGGTGGATCAGGTCGCACACGTCCTTCACGTTTTCCTCGTACACGCCGTGCGTGCTGGGGTAGGTGATCATCAGGGCGGACAGGTGCTCGCTGTGCTTCTCGGCCTGCGCTTTCAGGTCGTCCCAGTCGATGTTGCCGTTCGCGTCGGTCTTCACGACGACGACCTGCATGCCCATCATGGCGGCGCTGGCAGGGTTGGTGCCGTGGGCGCTGGCGGGAATCAGGCACACGTTGCGGTGGCCCTGGCCGTTGGCTTCCTGGTACTTGCGGATGGCGAGCAGGCCGGCGTACTCGCCGCTGGCGCCGCTGTTCGGCTGGAGGCTCACGGCCTCGTAGCCGGTGATGTCGGCCAGCCAGCGTTCCAGTTCGCCCAGCAGCGCGGCGTAGCCCTGGGTCTGGGTGCCAGGCGCGAAGGGGTGCATGTTCCCGAACTCGGGCCACGTGACGGGGATCATCTCAGTGGTGGCGTTGAGTTTCATGGTGCAGCTGCCCAGCGGGATCATGCCGTGCACCAGACTGTAGTCGCGGTTTTCCAGCTGCTTGAGGTACCGGAGCATGCCGTGCTCGCTGCGGTGGCTGCTGAACACGGGGTGCGTGAGGAACTCGCTCTGGCGCTTGAGGTGGTCGGGGATGCCGTCCACAGCCTGGGCGTCCAGGGCCAGCACGTCCGTCTGCTCACCGGTCAGGGCTTCGATCACGTCGCTGAGGTCGGCGGGGGTGACAGTCTCGTCCAGGCTGATGCTGATCAGGTCGGCCTGGGTGCCGGTGCCGTAGCGGAAGTTGATGCCTTTCGCCTCGGCGCGCGCGCGGATGGTGGCCGCGTCGCCCTGCACGGTCAGGGTGTCGAAGAAGGTCTCGTTGGGGGTCAGGCCGGCGTTCGTCAGCGCCCGGGCGAGGATGCCGGTCAGGCGGTGCACCCGCTCGGCGATGGTGCGCAGCCCGTCCGCGCCATGGTACACGGCGTACGCGGCGGCCATGTTGGCCAGCAGCGCCTGCGCGGTGCAGATGTTGCTGGTGGCCTTCTCGCGGCGGATGTGCTGCTCGCGGGTCTGCATGGCCATGCGCAGGGCGGTGTTGCCGCGGGCGTCCTTGCTCACGCCGATCACGCGGCCCGGCATGCTGCGCTCGAAGCCTTTCTGGCAGGCCAGGAACGCGGCGTGCGGCCCGCCGAAGCCCATCGGGACGCCCAGGCGCTGCGCGCTGCCGACCACGATGTCCGCGCCGAGTTCCCCGGCGGGTTTCACCAGGGCGCTGGCGAGCAGGTCGGTCGCCACGATCAGCGCGCCGCCCTGGGCGTGCACCTTTTCGGCGATGGGCGCGAGATCCAGCAGCTGTCCGTGCGTGCCCGGGTACTGCACCAGCACCCCGAAGGCGCCTTCGGGCACCTGGTCGGCCGGGCCGACCTGCACGTCGAACCCGAAGTACTCGGCGCGGGTCTGCACGACGTTCAGGGTCTGCGGGTGCACGTTGTCGGCCACGTAGAACACGTTGCCCTTGCTCTTGCCGCTGCGTTTGGCGAGCGTCATGGCTTCGGCGGCGGCGGTGGCCTCGTCCAGCAGGCTGGCGTTGGAAATCGGCATGCCGGTCAGATCCATCACGGTCTGCTGGAAGTTCAGCAGCATCTCCAGGCGGCCCTGGCTGATCTCGGCCTGGTAGGGGGTGTACGCGGTGTACCAGCCGGGGTTTTCCAGCATGTTGCGCAGGATCACGGGCGGCACGTGCGTGCCGTAGTATCCCGTGCCGATGTAGCTGCGGAACACCTTGTTCTGCTGCGCCAGGGCTTTCAGGTCGGCCAGCGCCTGCGCTTCGGTCACGCCGTCCCCGGCGTTCAGGTCGCCCTCGAAGCGAATGGCGGCGGGCAGGGTGGTGTCTGTCAGTTCATCCAGGCTCTTCAGCCCGAACTCGGCCAGCATCTCGGCCTGTTCCGCTTCGCTGGGGCCGAGGTGACGGGCGGTGAAGTCATTGGTTTGCAGCAGGTCTTGCAGCGCTTTCATGGGTGTGCTCCTTATTCATGTGGGATCATTCGAGTGGTGAGTACCTTAGTTCTGGAACTATTACAGTGAGGAAGTAAATAAGAATAAACGTGGAAGAAATAAATCCGAATCTCGTCCATGTTTGTCTTAGTGGAAAGAAAACCAGCACGCCTATAAAGGAAAAGAACGTTATAAGCATGGGAACAGGAATATCAGGAAGGTTGATATTGTTGGTGGCTATAACGAGTAGCGTAAGCAAAATGAAGGGTACGAGGACGGCCAGGTAATCTGACAGATGCCACCCTTTTGGTTGGATGAGTTGGCATAGGAGATAGGTAATTCCGAAGCCTGCGATTGAAATCAGCAGATGCCCGATGTAATCGGCCCTCATCTACTCCCTCTCATTTCAGAAAATAATTCTCAAATTAATGAGCCACAGGCCCGAGCATTTGCAGCTCATGGCCCACAGCTCACGGCGCACGGCTTCGCTCAGTGGTCGGCCTGGGCTTCGTAGGCGGCGGCGTCCAGCAGGTCGGCGCCTTCCTCGGTGACTTCCAGCTGGAACAGCCACCCGTCCTCGAAGGGGCCGCTGTTGACCAGTTCGGGGCTGCCGCTCAGGGCGTCGTTCACGGCCACAATTTTGCCGCTGGCGGGGGCGTAGATGTCGCTGGCGGTCTTCACGCTCTCGACCACAGCCACGGCTTCCCCGGCGCTCACTTCACGGCCGACTTCGGGCAGTTCGACATACACCACGTCCCCCAGTTGCTCCTGGGCGTGGTGGGTGATGCCGACCTTGCCGTCGGAGGCGAGCCATTCGTGGGAAGCGGCGTATTTCAGGGTGGTGGGGTTCGTCATGGTTTATTCTCCTTGATTCTGGTGGGTGGCCGGTCGGTTACGGGAAAGAGTAGCTTTTCTGTGCGCTCCGAATTCTAGGCGCCCTTGTAAAAAGGCACGTCCGTTTTCGTGGCGGGGTGATCCTTACCGCGCACTTCAACTTCAAAGTCGTTGCCCTGGGCAGCTTCGGCGTTCACGAGCGCCATGGCAATCGGGTGGCCCAGCGTGGGGCTGGTGGTGCCGCTGGTGATGTGACCGATGACCTGCCCGCCCTGCTTGACCGGGTAGCCTTCGCGTACCGGAATCTTCTCCAGTTTCAGGCCGATCAGTTTCTGGCTGGGGGTGGATTTGAGTTTCTCGCGGCCAAAGTGTTCTTTGTCCTTGGCGACCCAGGTGTAGTGGCTGCTCAGCGGGTGGATGTCCTCGCCAAACTCGTGGCCGTACAGCGGGAAGCCCGCTTCCAGGCGCAGGGTGTCGCGCGCGCCCAGGCCGGCGGGCGTGATCCCCAGGGCGACGATCTTGTCCCACAGCGCCTCGGCCTGCTCAGGCTTCACGAAGACTTCGTAGCCGTCTTCGCCGGTGTAGCCGGTGCGGGCAAACAGCACGTCCACGCCGAACAGTTTGCCGGCCAGGAAGTCGTTCTTCTTGCGGGCCACGATGTCCGGCTCGGCGTGCGGGGCCAGCAGTTCCACGGCGCGGGGGCCCTGCACCGCCAGCAGCGCCCACTGGTCGGACTCGTTGGTGAGCTGTACGTCGAAACCGGCGGTCAACGCACTGAGGTGCGCCCAGTCTTTTTCCATGTTGCTGGCGTTCACGACCATCAGGTACTCGTTTTCATTCACGCGGTAAATGAAGATGTCGTCCACCAGGCCGCCCTGGTCGTTGGGCAGCCAGTTGTAGTGGGCGCGTCCGGGCTTGAACTTGCTGACATCGTTGGTGGTCACGTGTTGCAGGAACTTCAGGGCGTCCTGGCCCTGAATACGGAATTCACCCATGTGCGACACATCGAACATCCCGGCCCGCTGGCGCACGGCCTCGTGTTCGGCTTTCAGGCCCGCGTACTGCACCGGCATGTCCCACCCGCCGAAGGGCACCATGCGGGCGCCCGAGCGCAGGTGCGCGGCGTGCAGGGGCGTCCGCTTGAGCGGCGTTTGCGTACTTTCACTCATACCGTCACTTTAATAGACCGTCTGTTGCGCCGTCCGGGGGGTGGGGACGCCGCAGCCATACGCCAGAGTCGGGGCAGGGGAGTTCTGGCCCGTCAGCAGCGGCGTTTAGGCCTCCGTTTGCCAGAGTCCCTGCTCGGTCGCCACCCAGCCCACCGGGCAGTCGTGTGGCTCGCGCGGCAGGTGCGGCACGGTCAGGGCCGACCACACCACCCCGACGCTCGGGCCCACGAAACCGGGCAGCAGCCGGTCGTAAAAGCCGCCGCCGTACCCCATCCGCACGCCGTGCCGGTCGTAGGCCAGACCGGGCAGCAGCACCGCGTCGAGGCTGCTCAGCGCGACCTGCGGGGCGCTGGCAGGCGGTTGCAGGTAACCGAACTTGCTGACCTCGCTGGCCGTGTCCCAGGGGTGAAGGGTCAGGTGGCGCTCCGGCTTGTAGCGCGTGCGGGTGGTGAACAGCTCGAACTCCTGCGCCAGCGCGGACATGTCGGGTTCGCCCGGCAGGGCCCGGTAGGCCAGCACGCGCCGGGCGCCGCGCCCTTGCAGAAAGGCCCGCAGGTGCGCCACCACGTCCGCCGGGTCGAGGTCGGCGGGCAGCGATTGGCGTGTGGCGAAGGCCCAGGCCCGCCAGTCGGCCTTGCTGGTCGTCACGTCCGGCACGCTGCTCACGGTGCCCACCCTTGACCGTCGTGCAGCGTCTCCCACGGGCCGGGGCTGACGGCGCTGGCATACGTGGTCAGGCCCGTGTCCGGCGTGAAGTGGTGCAGCAGGTAGCCGGGCGGCTGGCGCTGCACGATCAATTTGTCCGGCTGGGTCAGGTCGGGCAGCCAGGCATACTCCAGCGCGGGGGCGGTCATGACTAGCGTGCCCGCGAAGCGCCGCACCAGCCGCATGTGCAGGTGCCCGGCCACCACCGCTTCGACCTGCGGGTGGGCGCCGACCAGTTCTTGCAGGGCCTGGGTGCCGTCCAGGCCGATGCTGTCCATCACCTTCAGGCCGGTCAGCAGTGGCGGGTGGTGCAGGGCGATCAGGGTGGGCGTGCGGGGCGCTTCGCCCAGGCGTTCGGCCAGCCAGCCCAGGCGCGGCGCGTCCAGCTGGCCGCCATTTGCGCCAGGGCAGTGGGTGTCCAGCGCCAGCACGCGCACCGGGCCAAGCTCCACCACGAACTGCGCGAAGCCCGGCAGGCCCTGGGTGCCCTGCGGCCCGAACGCCTTCAGGAACTCCTCCCGGTCATCGTGGTTGCCGGGAATCAGATAGGTGGGCACGGTCAGGGGGCGCAGCAGTTCGCGCAGCAGGGCATATTCGTCGGTCCACCCGTGCTCGGTGCAGTCGCCCGACACCAGCACCGCGTCCGGGCGCATGGGCAGGGACAGCAGATGGTCGATGGCCCGGCGCAGCGCCCCACTTTTCTCGGGGCGGTGAAGGTCGATGTGCGGGTCACTCAGTTGGACAATCAGCATGAAAACCTCGGTCAGTGGGAGATGGTGGTCTGCCCGTATCCTTGCACGTGCGTTCCGCGCCGGGCCGCAGACTTTCTGCTTCAGGCCTGTGAAGTCGACAGTCAGGCCCGCCAGCCGCAGCTGAGCGAGGACGGCTTCGACCACGCCCATGACGCGCAGGGCACGCGGCAGCGCACCAGCTTTCGCAGTAAGTCGAGCAGTTCAGAGACGAGGTGCGCGTCCTCCTGGTGGCTCCTGCCATTGCTGCACATTTTGAGTGAAATTTCGCGCTCTGGCAGCCCACCGCAGTTAAAAGGTGACCTCCAGCCCAGCCGGTTTGTGCGGTTATGACACCGAATCACAAATGGGTACACTGGTCAGGTGAAAACGCACCGTGTTCAAATTGGTGAAGTGACCCGCGACCTGCCCGTGGTGGAAATTGCCCCTGGCACCAGCGTCGCCCTGTTCAACATGCTGGGCGACCCCGAAGTGACCGAGGCCGCCGGCAAGGCCCTGGCCGCCAGGCTGCCGGCCGATGTCGAAGTGCTGATCACGCCGGAAGTCAAGGCACTGTCGCTGGCGCACGTCATCAGCCGCGAGACGGGCAAGCCCTACATCGTGATTCGCAAGACCCAGAAACCCTACATGGTCGATCCGGTGATACGCGAGGTGATCAGCATCACCACCGGCAAACCGCAACTGCTGGTGCTGGACGGCTTCGATGTCGATAAAGTCCGGGGCCACAAGGTCGCCATCGTGGACGACGTGGTGTCCAGCGGCGGCACCCTGCACTCGCTGGAACAGATCATCAACGAGGTGGGCGGGCAGCTCAGCGCCGTGCTGGCGGTGTTTACCGAGGGTTCCGAACGTGAGGAAGTGGTCGCGCTGGGCCATCTGCCGCTGTTCAAGGACGAGGATCATGTGGACTGATAGGGGCTCCGCTTGAATCGTTGACGGAGTGATCCCATCCGGGCGGATTTGCACAGCAGAGAACGGACTCCGGGCGAGGAGGTTGCCGACCAGCTCTTTGCCGGCGCGTTAAGGGGATAGTGAGAAGCGCGTTCAGGACGTTGGATTTCAGCCCTGTCTCGTATACCTGGATACCGGCGCGGCAATTCTTATGATGTGGCTGCTGCCTGCACCTCAGAATAAGCCCGATGAAGAAATCCATGATGGCGCTGCTCAGCGCCGCCCTGCTGCTGTCCTCCTGCGCCCAGAACCCCACGCCCGAACCGACCACGCCCAACAGCGCTTCGGAAATCCCGGCCGTTCCCCGCAAGGTCAACACCGGAACGTTCGACTGCTCCGCCCTGGATGGGCAGCGGGCCTTGCCCCTGAGCGTCAGGCTGAACCGGGGAACCGATATCTTTGACCAGGGCACGCGCGTCGCCAGCTCCATGACCGCCCAGGCCGATCTGCCCAATACCCTTCAGGACCTGCTCTACACCAGCAAGAGCATCGTCAACAACATGTATTTCGGGTACAGCAAGGTCGACCTCGATCAGGTGCACGAAGACGCCTATCAGGCCATGAAGAAGGATTTCCCCAAAGCCCTGAACTCCTACATCATTTCCGACTACTGGTTTACCTACAGCAATGTCACGGAAAAACAGCAAGATCTGATCGACGGTCACATGGACGACTACATCAGCAGCATTGAGGACGAGCACACCTTCTACATGGACCGTGCCGCTACCGATGCCGACAAGAACGGCTCGGCCCCCACGCCGGTGCTGGGGGGCAACCTGGCCCTGGTGCCGGGCCAGGGCGGCCTGCTGCTGACCTCGGTGCGTCTGGACGGCCCGGCCTGGACGGCCGGTCTGCGTCGGGGCGACGTGATTCTGGGCATCAACGGCAAGAGCCTGACCCGCACGGCGGGCCTGGATGACAAGAAGCAGTACGCCGCCTTCCGCAAGGTGCTGTCCGACGCCATCGCTGCGGGCGGCAACCTGGACTTGCAGGTCAAGACCGCCGGGAAGGTGCGTTCCGTCCGGGCCACCCCCGCCGTGCTGACCGGCACCAGCATGCCCTGGGGCGAAGTCCGCACCGACAGCAGCGGCAAGAAGCACTATTACCTGCGCATTCCCACCTTCTCCTCGGTGGCGCCGCAGCGCAGCCAGAGCGTGTCCACCCCGATTGCCGACCGCGTACACCAGCTGGTCGCTGAGGCCCAGAGCAAGGGCGTCGACAACATCGTGGTCGACCTGCGCGACAACGGCGGCGGGCTGCTGATCGAGTTCGTCGGCGCGGCGGCGGCCTTTGCGCCGAACGTGGCGGGCGAATCGACCCGCTACATCGACGGCAGCTCCATCGACTTTTCCTACAAGGCCGGCAACGTTCACCTGGCCGACGGCTGCGGCCTTTACAGCGCCGATTTCGCGGTGCACAACCCGACCCAGTGGAAAGGCAAGGTGACTGTGCTGGTCAATGAAAACAGCGCCAGCGCTTCCGAGATGTTCAGCACCAACCTGCGCGAGGCCGGCTTCAAGATCATCGGGACGGACACCTACGGCGTGGGCAGCACCAGCACCTACCACCTGGACTTGCCCGCCGGCCGCAGCATGAGCATCACGGCGGGCCGCACCTACATCAACAACAAGCCCGTGGCCGACAACATCAAACCCGACGTGTTGTCCAAGGACGACTATGCCAAACTGGCCGACACGGGCGTGGACAACACCCTGGAAGCCGCTTACAACCAGATGAAATAAAGAGGTCGCGTCAAGGACGCCCCAGTTTTATCCGCAAGAAGGCCGCTCCTCCAGACAGGGAGCGGCCTTCTTCTGTTTGCCTTCTGGGCCTCGCGTGCTGGACCGACGGGCCTCAATCGGGCAGTGGCGTCGTGCGGGCCGGGCCACCATCGATGCCGCCGCTGCGCTCTGCACCCTCGCCGCCGCGGGCGTCGCCGCCCAGATCGCTGTCGCCGGTGTTGTTGGGTTCGCCCTGTCGGTCTTCACCGTCGCTGCCGCCCAGCCGGCCGTCGTCGAAGCCCGGTTCGTCGTTGGCGTTGCGCTGGTTGGCGTCGGCGTTGTCGCGCAGGAGCTGCTCGGTGCTCATCTTGTCCTGCACCAGTTCGCGGGTGGTGCCCTCATCCACCACTTCACCTGGCATGCCTTCCATGTCGTCCCGGTCTGGTCTCGTCATGCCTGTAGGCTAGGGGGTGCGGGTGGGCCGGGGCTGAACGGCACCTTGAGGAAATGCAGGGGAAAGGCGTGGGGTGCGCTATTCTGCGCGGCAATGAGTCACCTGTCGCGTACCCTGCCCCTCAAACGCGCCGCTCACGTTTACCTGGTGCAGGACAAGCACCTCCTGCTGGTCGAAGAACGCATGGACGACGGCAGTATTTTCTACGGCCTGCCGGGCGGCAAAGCCCTGGCCGGCGAGAACCTGGGGGACGCGGCGGTGCGGCAGGTGAAACTGGAAACCGGCCTGACCGTCACGGATCTGAACTTCGTGAGCCTGCTGGAAGGGGAGATGCTGACCGGCACGCGCAACGAGGCTTACGCCATGTTCGGGCGCTTCACGGCGCACTTCACCGGGCGCATCGACCCGACCGACCCGGAGGTCGTGGGCGTGAAGTGGGTGCCCTTCGCGCAGGTCGAGGGCCTGGTGCGCTACGGCCCGCCACCCGAGTGTGAGGAACGCAACCCCCTGATCTGGGTGCCGACGCGTGACTTCATTGCCGGGAACCCGCGCACCTACTACCCCATCTGATGACCCCGGCCTTACTCCGGACGCGGCTCATTCTGCACAGGCCGGCGGCCACCTCTGGCGCGGCACACCTGTCAGAAAGCTTGTGAGGCAGGATTTAAGCCGCGCTTTATCAAACGTAGCCCAGGTTACAGGGCGGTGTAGCATCGGGGCATGTGGCCTTTTGGAAAAAGCACGAAGGATCGAGTCGCTGAAGCCCTCAACGCTCAGCCCCGTCTCCAGAACCTGGGTCTTCAGGTCACCGAGCAGGGTGGCAACGTCCGTGTGACCGGCATGGTGCCCAATGACCGCTACGGCAACCTGGTCAAGGTGGTTGCCGAGGGTATCAACGGCGTCAAGAGCGTGGACGTGTCGGGCCTGGTGGCGCAGCAGGAAACCAGCCCCGTTCAGGCGGGCAGCACTTCGGCCGGCACAGGCACCTCGGCCGGGGCGACCACGCCGGCGGCCCAGACCCCGGATATCCAGATGGGCGAGAAAACCATGACCCAGCAGAGCGCCGGCACCGCCGAACTGGACGACCAGGCCTTCGAGGAGCAGAGCAAGATCGCCAAGGCCGTGCTGAGCGCCATTCGCAGCAACGGTGAGCTGTCCGACGACCCCATCGACGTGCTGCAAAGCGGCAAAAGCGTGATTCTGCGCGGCGCCGTCGACAACGACCACGAGCTGCGCCTGCTGGAGCAGGTGGCGCGCGCCGTGAGTGGCGTGGCGGGCGTGGACACCAGCGGCGTGAAAGTCACGGTGGGCACCAAGGAACTGGCCAAGGAAAAGGACACCGAATCCGGCGATACCGTGTATACCGTGAAATCCGGCGATACCCTCAGCGAAATCGCGCAGAAGTACTACGGCGACGCTATGGAGTACAAGAAGATCGCGCACTACAACAACATCAGTAACCCGGATCTGATTCAGCCCGGCCAGAAAATCCGCATCCCCGGCTGAGCCCGGCCCCTTCCTGACCGCCTCGACCACGGGGCGGTTTTCCTGTTTTCACCACCATCACATCCTGATATCGGAAACTGATAGTGATATGGATATCAACCTTTTCAAAGGTAACCTCGACCTGATCCTGCTGAGTGTGCTGGAACGCGAGGGCGGGTACGGGCAGGACGTCGCCAAGCGTGTGAATGCCCTGACGAACGGCGAGATCACCCTGAACGCCGGGAGCCTGTATCCGGCGCTGCATCGTCTGGAACGCGCCGGGTTTTTGCAAGCTCAGGAAACCCTGCCGGCGCGGGGCGGGCCGCCCGTGCGTACCTACGCCCTCACGGCGGCGGGCCGCGCCGAACTGCGCCGCCGCCAGAACAGTTACCATTCCTTCGATCAGGCGCTGCGCCGGTTGTGGTCATGACCCCGCCAGCCCTTTCCGAAAGCACGGCTCCCGAAAACGTTCTCCCGGAAAGCGTGAACCGTTACCTGAACGCCGTCACCTGCCTGCTTTTGCCCCGAGCGGCCCGGCAGGTTCGCGCGGAATTCCTGGGCCATCTCGCTCAGGACATGCGGGACGCGCAACTCGGGGGGCTGGCTGAACAGGAGGCCTGGAACCATGCTCTGAGCCTGGCTGGCCCGGCCTGGAAAGCCGCGCTGGGGTTGGGCCGCGTGCATACGCTGGGCCTCCTGCTGCGTGGGCTGCTGCTGGGGGCGGCGCTCGGGGGTGCCTCCTACGCGTTGCAGTCGGGGGTGCTGAACGGGCCTCACGCGCAGGTGAGCCGGCCATGAAGCGGGGGCAGCTGACGGCCAACCTGCGCGAATGGACCTCCACGCTGCTGTTCGCCCTGGGCTTCACGCAATTTGCCGCCAGCGCTGTGCAGGTAGACGGCACCAGCATGTTGCCCACCCTGCGCCACGGTGAGGTGCTGCTGCTTCCCAAACTGGAAGGCTGGGCGCACCGGGTCGGATGGGGTCAGTACCAGCGGGGCGACATCGTGGTGTTCAAACCCCCGCGCGACATGGAGGCCGAGTGGACAAATCAGTACCGGGGGCTCCCGCTGCCGTGGAAGTACCGCCCTTATCTGGTCAAGCGCGTGGTCGGAATGCCCGGCGACACCGTGCAGATCAGGGCCGGGGTGCTGTACGTAAATGGGCGGCGTGTAGATGAACCCGGCGTCCTGAACTACTGGCAGAGCTTCTGTCACGACGTCGCCTCCGACCTGGCCAACACCTCGCCCGTGCGTATCCCGGCCCGGCAGTACTTCGTGATGGGCGACAACCGCAGCCCCGGGGGCAGCCTCGACAGCCGCGTCTTCGGCCCGGTCAGCGTGCACGACATCGCCGCCCGCGCTCCCCTCAGCGTCCTGCCACTGCTGCGCCAGGGCCAGGTCACGCCCCCCTGCGACACCCAGCCGCACCCGGAACAGCGCACGCAGCCAGGCGGCGCGTTGGACTGGAACCCGCGCCTGCTGCGTCCCGCCGGCCGCTGACCGTCTGAACGAGTGACGCCCCGGCCCGGCAAAGCGGGTCTATGCTGAACGCCATGCTTGCCCGCGCCGTCGCCCACGTTTCCGCCAGTGCCCTGCAACACAACCTGCACGCCCTGTCCCGCCGCGCCGGCGTGCCGCTGCTGCTGCCGGTCAAGGCCGATGCCTACGGCCACGGCCTGGAAGTGGTGTCCAGGGTGGCCGCCGCCCACCCGGACGTGTGGGGCCTGGCGGTCGCCACCCCGCAGGAAGCCGTGAACCTGGCGGCCCTGAACCTGGGAAAACCCGTGCTGCTGCTCACGCCCCCTGCCCCGGAAGAGGTGGGGCCGCTGGCCGACCTGGGCGTGCGCCTGCCCGTCAGCACCCTGCAGGACGCCCAGCAGTTGCCCGCGCACGCCCGCGCCCACCTGAAGGTGGACACCGGTATGAACCGCCTGGGAGCGCGGCCCGCCGAGGCCGTCAGCATCGGCCAATACCTGGCCGGGCGCGGCCTGCTGGAAGGGGCGTACACCCACTTTGCCAGCGCCGACGAGCCGGACCTGGCCTTTGCCCGGCACCAGCTTGAGCTGTTTCAGCGCGTGCTGGAGCACCTGCCGCCCCTGCTGGCGCACGCGGCCAGTGGCGGCGGCCTGGTCAGCTTCGGGCCACTGCCCGGCATGGCCCTGGCCCGCCCCGGTCTGGCTTCCTATGGGTTCCTGCCCGCACACCTGCGCCCGCTGGTGCCCCTGAAACCGGTAATGACCCTGCGGGCCAGGGTGAACTTCATTCATGACGTGTACGCCGGCGAAAGCGTCAGCTACAACAACCTCTGGACGGCCCCGCACGACGTGCGCGTGGCGGTGCTGGGCATGGGCTACGCCGACGGTTACCCGCGCAACGCCACCCTGAAGGCCAGTGTCCTGATCGGTGGCCGCAGCGGCCAGCCGCAGCGCCGCCCGGTGCTGGGGCGCATCTGCATGGACCAGATGATGGTGGACATCAGCGGGCTGGACGTGCAGGTGGGTGACTGGGCCGAACTGTGGGGCGCGGGTGAAATCACCGTTTCGGACGTGGCCGCCTGGGGCGACACCATCGAGTACGAAGTCCTGACCGGCCTGGGTCAGCGGGTGGAACGACACCTGGCCCCGTAAACCCATAAACGAGGCCGCCAGCGTCCTGTGGGGATCACTGGCGGCGGCTCTGTAGGCTGCCCTGGTAAGACCGGCTGACTGCTGCGGCTTACTTCTGGGTGGGGTTACTTCTGGGTGGGGGCAGGCGGCAGCAGGGCCGGGAAGGTCTCGATCTGAATCCGGGCGATCTGCGCGTCCACGTACTTCTGCGCGGCCTCGCGGCCGAGCTGGTCACGGATCAGCGGCGCGGCCTCGGCCTGGGGCGTGACCCCCGCCGCCGTGCGCTTGGTCACCACCAGCACGTGATAACCGAACTGGCTTTTGATGGTCTGCACGGCATTGACCGCCCCCTTGAAGCTGGCCTGCTCGAACTCGGGCACCATCACGCCTTCACCGAAGCAGCCCAGTTCACCGCCCTTGGCCGCGCTGCCGGGGTCTTTGCTTTTCTCCTGCGCCAGTTTGGCAAAGTCGCCCCCGCCCGCCAGGGCGTCCGTAACGGCCTTCGCCTCGGCCTCGGTGGGCACCAGGATGTGCTTCACGCAGGCTTCGCTCTGGCGCTGAAATTTGGCCTGATTCAGCTTGTAGTAACTGCCCACGAACGCGTCCCCGAACTTGAAGCCGCCTTTCAGACTGTCGAGGTACTTGGCGACCACCTGCTGCTGCTCCAGGCTGCTGCGCAGGGCCTCCTGGCTGCCGTAGCCGGTCTGTTCCAGCGCCTGCTTGAATTCCTGATCGTTGGCGAAGCGCCCGCGCAGCTCGGTCAGCTGCGCGTCCAGCGCCGCCGTGTCGGTCTTCACGCTGCGGCGCGCCAGCTGGTACAGGGCGAGGTCGCGCACGTACTGCTTGAGGTAATCGGCGCGTGCCCCGGCAAACTCGTTGTACACGTCCTCGCTGAAGGGCATGCCCTGCTGGTTCAGCAATCGGGCTACCGCGCGGCGAAAGGCGCTGTCGAACTCGGCCAGGGTCACGGTCTGCGTGCCGATGCGGGCCACCACCGCCTTGGGGTCGGCGGGCTGGGCCGGCGTGGTCGTGGTCGGTGCGGCGGGCGTGGTCGCGGGAGCCGGGGTAGTGGTGGCCGGGGTGGCTGGAGTGGTCGCGGGCGCAGCAGGCGCAGTGGTCTGGGCCAGAGCAACACTGCCGCACAGCAGCGCCAGGGTGGTCAACAGGGTTTTCATGCCACGCACTCTAGCGTGCCAGGCTGATTGTCCGCTGCGGATCAAGTGTTCATCTCATACGAACTCGGCCTGAACTGTTTTGTAAACGGTTCAGGCCGAGCGAAGCGAGAAGGAGCAAAACGGCTTCCGGACGTGGAGTGAACCAACCGGTGATGTCCCGGTGGGTGAACGAAACAAACGGAAGCCGTACCCCCTGTTCATCTGGCGCGAACCGGGAGAGGGCCCGGTGCGCCCTTTCGCGCGGCCCCGCCCCTGACGCCCCCCTGCTAGAATTCGCGGCGTGCGCTTGACCCTCGAGGAAACCACCGACCCCCACGTCTACGACGATGCCGTGCGAAACCTGCCCATCACCAGCGCCCTGCAGGGCTGGGGGTACGGCGAGGCCCGGCGCGTGCTGGGGCAGGTGCCGGTGCGTTACCTGATCCGGCAGGACGGGCGCACGGTGGGCGCGGTGCAACTGATTCGCAAGCGCCTGATTCCCGGTTTCTCGACACTGTATGCCCCGCGCGGCCCGGCGCTGGAATCGCTGGAACTGCTGCCGCACCTGGCCCCGGCCTTCAAGAAGGTGGCGCGGCCCACCGACGCCCTGCTGAAAATAGAGCCGCCCGCGCCGCTGGACGCCAGTGCCGACGACTCCTACGACGCGTTGCCCGCCAGCTACGGCCCCTTTACCCGCGCCGGCACTGAGCAGCCCGAACACACCATCATCGCCGACCTGACCCGCAGCGAAGACCAGATGCTCAAGGACCTGAGCAGCATGGCGCGCCGCAACGTCCGCACCGCCGAGAAGCTGGGCGTGGTGGCCGGACGCGACGACGACTTCGAGGCCTTCTGGGAGATTTTCACCGCCACCAACGAGCGCGCCAAGCTGGGCGCTTTTCCCCGCGCCTACTACGAGACCATGCTGCGCGAAGGCAACGCGCACGGCGGCGAAGCATACATCGTGCTGTCGCGTTACCAGGGAAAGGCGCTGGCGGGGGGGTTCTTCATCGCTATGGGCAAGGGCACGTACTACCTCTTTGGCGGCAGTGTCCGTGACGACCGCGTGGGAGAAGACGGCGCGCCCTTCAAGGACAGCAAGGCCCCCGACGCCTTCTACTGGCACGCCATGCTGGACGCCAAACGGCGCGGCTACGAGCTGTTCGATTTCTGGGGCATTCCGCGCGTGCTGGACGAGAGCAAGCACAGCTACGGCGTCTTCAAGATGAAGCTGAAATTCAGCGAGCAGCGTGTGTGGTACCCCGCCTACGACCTGAACCTGAACCCCGCCGCACCCGCCATCGTGAAGGCCCTGCGCTGGCGCAAGACGCAGAACAACCTCCGCAAACGCGGCAGCGCCGACGACGTGCTGTAAACGTCCGTTCTGCCTGTGCGCCTGGCGCTTCTATCTCCCAAAGTGACCTAACCACTGGCCGCCGGAAAGTTGAGGTGCTGCAGGGCGGCGGTCAGGGCCGTCAGGGTGGCGGTGCCCTCGGTGTCGCCCGCGACCAGGGGGGTGGCCAGTTCGGCCAGGTGGGCCGCGCCGCTACAGTCCCCCTGGGCGCACAGCACCAGGCCCAGCTCGGCCAGTACCACGCCCAGCAGCGAGCCGGAGTTGAGGGTGGTGCCCTCGGCGCGGGCCTGCTCCAGCGCCTGCTGGGCTTCTTCCAGGCGGCCCAGGCGGCGCAGCGCCAGCCCGCGCTTCCAGAGGTTCAGCACCCGCCCGCGTGAAATCTGGCCCTGGGGCAGCCGTTCCAGGCACTCGCGGTAGGCTTCCTCAGCGCCCTGCGCGTCCCCCCGTTCCAGCCGGCAGTACCCCAGCCAGTACAGCGTATTTGTGTGCAGCATGGGCGCGCCCCCCTGGCCCTCTTCCCGGGCGGCAAGCAGCATGGCGTGCGCCTCGTCCC
Source organism: Deinococcus fonticola (assembly GCF_004634215.1). Classification (NCBI taxonomy): domain Bacteria; kingdom Thermotogati; phylum Deinococcota; class Deinococci; order Deinococcales; family Deinococcaceae; genus Deinococcus; species Deinococcus fonticola. Next base: position 16,811 of record NZ_SMMH01000016.1, read on the forward strand.
AGCGGCTCAGGCAGGCCAGCGCCGCGCCGCCTTCCAGCAGCAACTCTGCGCGCCTTTCCCGGCTGATCTGCTGGCCCAGGGCGTGCAGGGCCTGCTGCACTTCCTGCACCGCCTGCGCGTACTCGTCGCATTCGGTGTAGAAAACGGCGCAGCGGCGGGCACAGCGGGCCTTGACTTCGGGGTCGGTGCTCTGCTCGGCGAGCTGCCGCAGGTGCCGCAGGCTCTGCTGCTGGCCCGGCAGGTCGTCGGTATAGCGCTGCAACTGGCTGATGGCCAGGTGAAGGTCGAACTGCACGTCCTGCGGGGGCGAGTCGGCCAGGGCGCGGCGGTACAGCCCCACGGCCTCTTCGTGCGCGAACAGCCGTTCGGCCTCCAGCGCGGCCGAGCGCCAGAACGGCCAGGCCAGCGGGTGCTCGCCGGCCTGCTCATGGTGCTCGGCCAGCTTGACCGGGGAGGTGCCGGGCGGCGCCAGCCGCGCCAGCTGGCTGTGCAGAAAGCGCCGGCGCGGCCCGCCGAGGCTGCGAATCATCTCGCGGCGGTACAGGTCGTGCCCGAAGCGGTAGTTGGGGCCTTCAGGAATGACCAGCCGGGCGGTTTCGGCGCGTTCCAGGGCGTCCAGGGCCGCGCCGGTCTCCAGGCCGCAGGTGGCGGCGACCAGTTCGGCAGGAAAAGCCTCGCCCCACAGCGCGCCGGCCTGAAGCAGCTGACGGGTGGGCCCGCCCAGGCGCTCGGTGCGCTCGCCGATGGCTGCCGTGACGCTTTCCGGAACCGGCACCTCGGCGTAATCCTCGGTGAAGGTGTCGTAGGGCGTGCGCCACACCCCCTGGGTCATGCTGAGTTCACCGCTTTCGCGCAGCCCCCGCAGGGTCTCGACCAGAAACAGCGGATTTCCTGCCGTGGCCGAGTACAGGCGTCTGGAGAACAGCGGGGCGGGTTGCCCGGCCATCTGGCGGATCAGTTCCGCGACGTCCTCTCCGGTCAGTTCGGTCAGGGTCAGGCGCGGAACCTGGCTGCTGCCCAGCAGGCGCAGCAGTTCGGGGCGCTCCTGCAATTCGCTCCAGCGGCCCGTGAGCCACACCCGCCGCGCTCCCCGGAACAGGGCCAGGAAGACACTTTCCAGAGTGCCACTGTCCAGCCAATGGATGTCCTCCACGATCAAGGTGCGGCTGCCCAGCACGCCGTTCAGGGCCTGCGCCAGCGCGTCCAGCAACCTGGCCCGGTCGGTGGGCGCGGCCAGACTGGTCTCCTGCTGCAGCGACGACAGCACCTGTCTGAGCGGTTCCGGGCAGCCCTGCCACTCCACCGAGCGCAGCAGCTCGAACAGCGCCCCGAAAGGCAGCGGGGTCAGCTCGCGCACCGCCCGCAGGATCAGGGCGTCTCGTCCCGCCACCTCCTGCACCAGTTTGGATTTGCCCACCCCGGCCTCGCCCAGCACCAGCAGCAGCGGGCTGCCTTCCAGCCGGCGGCGCTGGCTTTCGCGCCCGACCAGTGGCAGGGGAAAGGCCGTGGTGTTCTCGGGCAGGGCGGCCGTGCCGGGCGCAGAGCTGCGCAGCACCTCGAGGCGTTCGCGCAGCACCTGCGTGGCGGGCAGCGGAGACAGGCCCAGTTCCTCCTGCAATCGCCGGGCCAGGCTGACGTAGGCGTTCTGGGCCGCGTCGAACTGCCCCAGTGAAATCAGCAGTTCCATCAGGGCGCGCACGCTCCGCTCGCGCAGTGGGTCGAGGCGCACCGCCTGTTCGCGCAGCGAAAGGGCCGCCGCCGGCTGACCCTGCGCGGCCAGCGCCTGCGCGTACCCGTCCAGCGCCCGCCACTGCTCGTCGCGCAGGGTGCTGGCGGTCTGCTCGCGCCACTCGTCGAAGGCCGGCGCATTCGGCAGGGACAGGTGATCCAGAAAGTTCCCCCGGGCAAACCCGCACGCCCGCCGGAAATCCCCGTCGGCCAGCGCGGCGCGGAACAGGTGCACGTCCACCTCGGCGCCGGGGGCCAGTTGCAGCGCCTGGCTGGACAGCCTCAGCCACGCCCCGGCCGGCGACTGCCGCAGGCGGTGAATCAGCACCCGCAGGTTGCGCCGCGCCGCCTCGGCCGGCTGATCTGGCCACAGCAGGTCGGCCAGCGCCTCGCGCGTGGTCTGGCCTTCGACCGCCAGATACGCCAGCAGCGCCAGGCTTTTGCCCTGCACGTCCAGGGGCTGTTCCCCCAGGGCCACCTGAGGAACACCCAGCGTGTTGACCTGCAAGACCACCCGGTCAGACATGAGGTCATTGTAAGAGTCCCTGAGCAACGGTCATGTAACGCACGCGGCATTACCGTGCCAGTACAGGAGCCAGCCATGGAAGTCGATCTCATCAAACGCGAGAAGCAGTGGCTCATCCGGGTCATCTGGGACGAAGAAAACCGGCAGATGGCGCGGGTGCTGCTGTGCCCCTGCAACGGTGAGACTCCCCCGGTGTGGACTGAGTTCACCGATCAGGACAGTTTCCTGCGCCACCTCTGGCACCTGATCGACCAGCAGGCCGGCGTGCGCTGAAGCCGCCGCCTGACTCTGCTGGTCTGTCCGGCGTTACGCCGGGGGATTCACGGCAGTCGCCACAGGCAACGGTCAGGTAACGCCCCGGCATCTACCCTCCAGGCAGCAGCGGAAACCAGCTTGACAAGGAGATCACCATGAAAAGCCCCGCCCCTTCCGTCCTTCTCCTCGCCACTTTGCTCCTGACCGTCTCTGCCCAGGCCCAGAATCGCCCTATTTTGCAGCCTGTTCCGCGAGTCCCGCTGCAACAGGTACCGCTGCAACTGCCCAGCGCCCTGCAGCTCAGGTTGCAGACCCTGCCCAGTTTCGGCGCGCCGCCTCCTTTCAAAGCGCTGGACAGCGCCACCAGCAACCGTTTCCTGAACGGCAACACCATCTGGCTCACCGCGCCGGGCCTCGAGGCCAGCCGCCAGGCCAGACTCCAGAACTTCAGCGCCAACCTCGCCCGGCTGCAACCCCTGGCCAGCCAGCCGCGCATTCAGGCCGTGCTAAACGCCGCGAAACTGCAAGGGTTGCAGGAACCGCTGCTGCAGGTGCAAACGAAAAGCGGCCCCCTGACCATCAAACTCCTGAGTGCCGACGTGGGGGCCAGCATCGCCGCCCGCGAACTGGGGCAGGATGCCGAGGCCAATGCCCGCGTGGCCGTGACACGCATGGCCCAGGACATGGACATCGACCCGGCCGTGGTCGGCCAGGTGGCCCAGGCGGTTCCGGCCCAGCGCCTGAACACCGCGCTGCAACTGCAACCCAGCCTGGCGCGCATCCTGGGCAACCGGCCCCTTCTGCCCATCATGTCGCCGGTTGGCACGGGCAACGGCCTGGACGCCGTGCCGAACAGTTGCGCCCCGGCCAGCGGCAAGCTGTTTGCCCTTTATGACTTTCCTATGAAGAAAAATCTGCCCGCCGTGAAAAACCAGGGCGGGCGCGGCACCTGCTGGGCCTTTGCCACCATCAGCGTGGCCGAAACCCTGATCCGCACGCAGTATGGCCGCCGCGTCGACCTGAGCGAACAGGATTACGTGGCCTACTCCAAACTGAAGTACGGCTCACCCACCGACGGAGACGGCGCCGATCCCTTCGCCCTGCTGGGGCTGAATGCCCAGAACGGTTACCGGTTTGCCTACGAGAAGGTCTGGGAGTACAACCAGAGCCTCAGCCGCAGCGCCACCGAAACCCCGCCCGACTCCGGGAAGTACAACTACCAGAACTCCTGTGGCGGGTACCCTCACCAGGATCAGTGTGAGGACAGCGTGTCCCAGGCCGAAACCGGCTGCATCGTCACCGCCGGAAAGACGGTGTGCGGCGCGCAGATTCCCACCGAACGCACCAGTTACGGCATCGACACCAGCTCCCTGAAAAACATGTGGGACTGGAACCAGAAGGACGGCGGCCTGGGCTGGTCCGTGCTGGCGCTGGGCTTCGGCACGCCGGTGATGCTGCTGCACGACGCCCGCTACCTGCAAGGCGACGCCAACGGCTTCGTGGGCGACCTGCCCTACAACCGCGCCAGCCACCCGGTCAAGCAGGCCGACGGCAGCACCAAATGGGAGCCGAACACCGAAAAGGACGTGGCGTGGTGGAACCACATCGCCATGCTGGTGGGGTACGTCAGCAACCAGCGCCTTCAGGAAGTCATGCCCGGCGCACCGGCTGGCCCCGGCGGGGGGTACTTCATCATGAAGAACTCCTGGGGAACGTGCTGGAGCGACGGCGGGTACATCTACCTGTCGTGGGACTGGATGAAGAAGTATGCCGGCGGCCTGTATCTGGGAACCCGGATCACCAACTGATCGGCCTCCGCTTGAGTCACCCCAACGATTCGATCGGACGGTCAGGAGGGAAACGGATTCCGGGCTGGGCCACGGCACAGACGGAATCCGGGTGAAGTCACCCCAGTTCTCAAAGCAGGAAACGAAGGCCGGCTCCCGGGGGGTGAGCCGGCCTGCGCTTAGCGGTGAAGAGGGACAGCTTCAGTCTTTCACGAGTTCGATGCCGGCCAGTTCGTCGATGGGCAGGCCCCACTTGTTCATGGCGTCGAAGAAGGGATCGGGGTCGAGTTGCTCGACGTTCCACACGCCTTCCCTCATCCACTGGCCCTGCAGCATCAGCATGGCGCCGATCATGGCGGGTACGCCGGTGGTGTAACTGACGCCCTGGGCCTGCACTTCGCGGTAGCAGTCGGCATGGTCTTTCACGTTGTAGACGAAATGCACCTTGGGCTGGCCGTCCTTGCCGATGCCCTTGGCCTGCACGCCGATGCAGGTCTGGCCGGTGTAGCCGGCTGCCAGACTCTCGGGGGCGGGCAGCACGGCCTTCAGGAACTCGATGGGCGCAATTTGCTGGCCCTTGAAGTCGATCGGCTCGATGCTGGTCATGCCGATGCCTTCCAGCACGTTCAGGTGCTTGATGTACGCCTCGCCGAAGGTCATCCAGAAGCGGGCGCGCTTGATGGTCGGGAAGTGCTTGACCAGCGACTCGAGTTCCTCGTGGTACAGCACGAAGCTCTTGCGGGTCGCCACTTTGGGGTAGTAGATGTCCTGGCTGATTTCCAGCGGCTCGGTTTCCACCCACTCGCCGTTCTCGAAGTAGCGGCCATTGGCGGTGATTTCGCGGATGTTGATTTCCGGGTTGAAGTTCGTGGCAAACGCCTTGCCGTGGTTGCCGTTGTTGCAGTCCACGATGTCCAGATAATGAATTTCGGAGAAGTGGTGCTTGGCGTGGTGGGCGGTAAAAGCCTGGGTCGCGCCGGGGTCGAAGCCGCAACCCAGCAGCGCCATCAGGCCGGCGTTCTTGAATTTGTCCTGATACGCCCACTGCCACGAGTACTCGAACTTCGCCACGTCCTTGGGTTCGTAGTTGGCGGTGTCCAGGTAGTGCACGCCGGTTTCCAGGCAGGCGTCCATGATGGTCAGATCCTGATAGGGCAGGGCCACGTTGATGACCATTTTCGGCCCGAACTCCCGGATCAGCTTGGCCAGTTCCGGCACGTTGTCCGCGTCCACGGTGGCGGTGCTGAATCTGGTTTTGCTGTCCGGCATGTGCTCTTTAATTTCGGCCACGATCTTGTCGGCCTTGCTGACTGTCCGGGTGGCGATCAGCACTTCGGTGAACACGCTGTCGTTCTGGGCACACTTCTTCGCCACGACGTTCGCCACGCCGCCCGCTCCAATAATGATGACTTTACTCACGCTCCGCAGTTTAACAGGCACAGGCGAACCGCCCGTCAGCCGCCCATCAACTTGGCCCCGTGCGTGGACACCAGTTTGCGTTCCTTGCCGGCAAGTCCTGCCCTTTTTCCGCTGGGGCCGTTAGCATGGGCGGGTGACTGCGCCCCCCCCAAAACAGCCCCCGCGTGAACCCACCCCCGAAGAGAGGGCGCGGGCGGCCCGCCTGGTGTGGCTGATTGTGCTGGGGCTGCCCACAGTGGTGGGGGCGATGGTGGCGTACCTGACCTGGGGCGGGCGTCAGGTGCGCGATTACGGGCGCGAAGTGATCGGTGCCGTGCAGCAGCAGTCGGGCAGTAGCATCCCTGGCCTGGAGCAGGGCGGCGAGGAGTGCGGGAAGGTGGTTCCCGGCATTCCGGCGGGCGTGCAGTCCTGCCGGATCGAGCGGGTGAACGACGGCCTGCTGGTGACCTTGACGGTAGACGGTGGGCGGCAGTACCAGGTGTCCAGTGCCGGCGGCAAGGTGTCGGACCGGGTGCAGGCCGGCGAGGTGGACGCCAGGGCCTACGCGGGAAGGGTGGCGACCCATTTTCCGGCATTTGTGCAGGCGAATAAGCCCCCTGCGCTGGAGCTTCAGGCGGTGCCGTGTCGGCAGGTCATCCCCGATCCTGTGCCGGCCGGCGTGCAGGCGTGCCAGGTGGAGTCCGGCCCGGCCGATGGGCCGCAGGTGGCCTTGAAACTGACCGATGGGCGCACGGTGACGCTGCCCTTTTGATCCCCCTCCTTTTCAGCATTGGGCAGATGACTGCTTCAGCGTCACCGGGTCCGACTTGATCAGCGCAAATTCGGTGTCGCCCAGTTTCAGCAGGTCGCCGGGGCGCAGGGGCGAAGTGGTGCCCGCCGCGAGGGGCCGGTCGTTCAGTTCCAGCGGCGCCTGAGCGTGAAGTCGAAGGGTGCCGTCGGGCAGCGCGGAGATGATGGCGTGGTGCGCCTGAATGCCCGAGCCCTGAACGCGCAGCTCTCCACCCGTGCCCAGACTCAACTGCTGGAAGTCGGCCGGAAAATGCACCGCCTGGTGGTTCGCCTGCAACGCCAGCGGCGGCACGGGCACGCGGCTGGAAGCGGCCTGGCCTTTTTGCCCGAACACCAGTTCCGTTTGCCCGAAGGTCAGGCGGTCACCGTTTTGCAACGCTGCCCGGGTTTTCGGCTGGCGGTTGATCAGGATGGATCCGCCCTCCCAGTGCCAGCTGCCGCCGCGTTGCACCAGCGTGCCGGCCTGCAAGGGCACCTGCGCGTCGTGGGACAGGCTGATGTCGCTTGTCTCGCTGCGGCCCACCGTCACGGCGGGTTTGCCCAGGATGTACTGCTTACCCTCAGAGCGCCCGGTGGTGGTGCCCAGCAGCCACGCGCCCTTGAGGAACTCCTGGGCCAGCCGCAGCATGAAGCCGATCGCTGCGCCCAGCAGGGTCAGGCCCACCAGGCGGGCCACCGTGCCCGTGTCCTCCTCGCCAAAGCGCAGGGCCGTGAAACTGTCGAACACCAGCCCGCCCAGGAACCCACCCGCCGCGCCGCCCAGCGCGCCCCGCAGGGCCTTGGCCGGCGAGCGGTCGTGCAGGCCCAGCAGCAGGCCCACGCCCGCGCCCATGACGGCCCACCCCAGCGCCCGCATCAGTCGCCCCGGCAGGCCAGCCATTAACCCCAGCGCATAGATGAACTGGGCCAGCGCGCCCGAAAATGCTCCCAGCAGCAGCGCCGGGAGCCACACCTGCGCCAGCCCGCGCGACCAGCGCCCGCGCATGCCCAGCAGGTTCTCGCCCGCCAGCAACAGCAGGGTCAGCGGCAGCATCAGCAGGGCCGTCCACCACGCCGTGCCGACGATATTCCCCAGGAACCCGCCGGAACCGGACTGCGGCACCAGCACTTCCGACAGCACGAACCCCAGAAAGCCGCCCAGGGCGCCGAGGAGGGTGGTCTGGAGCGTCCGGTTCATGGGCCGGACACGCCCCTACTGAATGGGAAGTTTCTCGTAGACACGCTTCGTCCTCCCGTTATCGAAAACGATGTCCCCGATGACGTTGATGCTGGTGTACTGCCGACCCTCCCGCTCGCGCACCGTCAACGGCAGGCTGAAAACCAGATTGTTGCCCTGCTCCTCGAAGTTCACGGCCGGTTCCCCGTCGGCCGGCCAGCGGCTGCGGGCGCCGATGGTCTTTTTCCTCGCCTCGCCGTCTTCCAGATACTCCAGCTCATACGAGAACGATGCACTCACCGGCCGTGCCCCATTCGGCACGGTCTCGATGACCAGCGAGCAGAATTGCAACGCGCCCAGCGTCAGGCCGGTGTGGCTCGCTCCGGTCTGCGCGTCCTGACACGTCGTGAAGAACCACTGCGCGAAGGTGGGGGCCTCGGCTGGCGTGGTCGCGGCCTGAGTCGTGTCTGCTTGAGCTTCGAGAGCCGCCCAGGTGTCCGGGCCGATCACTCCATCTGCCTCCAGCCCGCGTGATTGCTGGAACCCCTTCACGGCATCCGCCGTTTCAGGGCCGAAAAAACCATCCACGCCAACCTCAGCGCCTTGCGCTTGCAAAAGCGTCTGAAGGCGGGACACGGCTGGCCCACTGTTCCCCTCGGTCAGGGTGGGCTTCAGCGTGTTCGTCAGGGCCTCGGCGGCAGCGGACAGCTCATCGGCGTTCTGCGGGGCGAGGTCACGTTCCACCTTCGTTTCCGGATGAATGGCCCCCCGTTCCGCCGTGATGACCAGGTGTTCACCGTCGCCCACCAGATCAAGAACCGTGTACGCCGTGCCGCTCAGTTCCCTGGTGTCGTTGCTGACGGTGTAGCGGTAATCGAAACGCACCTGCCGCACGTCCCCGCTGCCGTGCAGGGTAATGTCGGTGGTTCTCTGGTAGGAACGCCGCGGCCAGCGCCGAAAGTAAGCGCGTTTGTCGGCCATCAGCGCCTCTCTGGACTGCGTGCCCTGATCGAAGTACTCCACCTGCTCGGCGTAGAGGTTCATGCTGGCGTTCAGGTCGTCCTGCCCGCCCAGGCGCAGGTACTCGTCCACGAACTCCCGCACCTGTCCGGCCGAGATGGCCGGCACGTCAGGGGTGGGTTCCGCTTCGGCGGGCGCGGGCAATTCCGCTTCCGGTGGGGCAGGCTCAGGCGGGGCAGCTTCCGATGCGGGCGCTGGCGGTGGAGGCGCTGGCGTGGCCGTCGGCGCAGTTGTCGGTGGGGCAGCCGTGGGGGCGGGTGGAATGGCCGGGTCGGCGGGCGGGGTGCTCGCTTCCGGGACGACCGGCGGCTCAGCAGGAGTTGCAGCGGCGGGAGGAGAGGGCCGGTCATGGCCGCGCAGCAGGGCGAATCCCCCCGCTCCCGCCAGGGCGACGAGCGCCAGCGGCCACGCTGAAAAACCCCTCTTTTGCGCTGGCGGTGCCAGAGGAGTGGGAAGTTGAGGCGCAGGCGCGGGAACCGCCGGGGCGGACGGCGGCCCTGAGAGCAAGCTCAGGAATTCCTGCGCGGACTGCGCCCTGTCCGCCACACGCGGGGACACGGCGGCCTGAAGGGCGTCCCGGAGGCCGGCGGGCGTGTTGGCAGGTAAGGCGGGCAAAGGTGTTCCCGTCATCAGGTCAGGCGCGGAAGGCGGCATTTTTCCGGTCAGGGCGTGGTGAATGGTGGCTCCCAGCGCGTAAATGTCGGTGTAAGGCCCGAAGCGCGCCTCGCTGCTGTACTGTTCCATTGGGGCGTACCCGGGCGTGACCAGCCGCGTGTGCCGGACTGTCTGGCCGGCCACGAACCCGCGCGCCGAACCGAAATCTATGAGCACCACGCGCCCGGACGCCTCCAGAAAAATATTGTCCGGTTTCAGGTCGCGGTGAAGCAGGCCTGCGCTGTGCACCACACCCAGCGCCCGCGCCACCCGTTCCGCCAGCCCCTGAACATCCTGCGGATTGAGGGCTCCCCGCCGCTCCAGGCGCTGCTGAAGCGTTTCACCTGCCAGCCGCTCCATCACCATGTAAGCCGTGCCGCTGTCCTCGAACAGGTCAAGGACGCGCACGATGTCCGGGTGCTGAAACTGCGCCAGCAGTTGCGCCTCGGCCGTGAAGTCCCGCTTGGCCTGCGACCACTCCTGAAGACCGAACGTCGCCGGCGGGAACACCGTCTGCCCCTGGCGCAGCGTGCCGCTCGGGAACAACTCCTTGATCGCCACGGGGGCATTTAAAACCGTCTGGGTCGCGGCGTAGGTGATTCCGAAGCCCCCCTGGCCCAGCACGCCATCGATGCGGTAACGGCTCCCTTGCAACACCGAACCCGCCGCCAGAGCCGACATGCCCAGCGGACTCCCACACGCCGGACAGGTCGTCGAGGTCACAGGCACGGGTGCGCCGCAGTAAGGACAGTTCATAGGAAACCCGGTTGAATCATAACGGAGTGGGCCACACCCTCACATTTCCTTTGAGGAAGTGGGGGAGACCCACGGCATTCTGATTCGACCGGGTTAAGCGCGAGTTAGAGAGGGCGCTGGAAACTCACTTGATCCGTTCGATAACCAGCGCGGTGATGTTGTCGGGAGCGCCGGCAGCCAGCGCGCGTTCGAGCAGGGTGTCCACCAGCTTGTGGGGGCTGGGTTCGGTCAAAAGCAGGTGCTCCAGTTCGGCGGGTTCCACTTCGCCCCACACCCCGTCACTGACCAGCAGAATGCGGTCGCCCAGCTTGAGTTCCAGCGGGGTGTCCAGCGTCTGCACGTAGTTGTCCTGCGGAACGCGCAGGCTGCCCAGAGAACGCAGCACCTTGTTGCGGTCCGGGCTGTTTTGCGCTTCGTCGGGCGTCATCTGACCGCTGGCGACCATCGCCGCCACGTAGGAGTGGTCTTTGCTGAGTTGCGTGACCTGAGCGCCCGTGCGGTGGTAAGCGCGGGTGTCGCCCACGTGACCGAGTTGAAGGTGTGCTCCACGAATCTCCACGGCGCTGATGGTGCAGCCGCCGTCCTTGCCGTCCATGGCGGCCACCACGGCGGCGTTCGCGTCCCACACCATTTCCGGCAGGGTGGGGTAAGTGGAGTTCAAGAAGGCCTGCACGGCCGCGCGACTGGCGACCTCACCGGCGGCCATGCCGCCCATGCCGTCCGATACGCACGCCCGGATCAGCATTTCGGGGGCGGCGTGCGCTTCCACCTGCCGCATGAAGTACCCGTAAGCGTCCTCGTTGGTGGGCCGTTGCGGGTTCAGGCCGATGTTCGTGGCGGCCGCGATGTCGTACTTGGGAATTTCGTTGGCAGCTTGCACTTTCAGGTACTCCAGCAGGGCCGTGGGCGTCGGGCGGTTCGCTTCGTCGGTCAGCATCAGCGCCAGCAACTGAGGCATCCCCGGGGCGCTCACGCCCGCCAGCGTCACGGCTGAAACGCCTTCGGGCGGGATGGTCTGCCCGGTCAGCCACTCGAACAGCAGCGCCCCCAGCAGGTAAATTCCGGATCTGGCGGTCGCGGCCTGCCCGGCCTGCACTTCGGGCGGGGTGAAACCGTCGCGCAGGGTGGGCTCCACTGCCTCGCCAAGGCGGGCCAGGCGCGGCGGAAAGCGCAGCTTCAGGCCCTGCGCCGTTTGCAGGAAGCTGCGCGGGTCGATGTCCGTCACCGCGAAGCCCTGTTTCTCCAGCGCGAACAGCAGCCGCGTGAACTCCGTCACGTAGGCGCGCGCCTGCTCGGCGGGAATGGGCGTGGCGAGAGGCGGCCCGGCCATCGGCTCCACCACGTGCAGGTCACCTTCCTGCGTGGTCTGCGGCAGCAGGCGGTGGGCCGCCACGCCCGCCCACAGGGGGTCAGGTCGCACGTACACGTCGCGTTTGCGCCTGTCCGTCAGCGAGTGCGCGGAAAACCAGCCCCGGCCCAGGTCTTCATCCAGGTGGTAAGCCCCGAAGTCCTGACCTTCCTGCGGCCCGCTGACGGGCGCGGTGGACTCGTACACGACCTCCTCCAGGTCGTTCGACAGGCCCGCGCTGGTGGGCGTTGGAGCAGCTGGAACCGGGAGGGGTGCTGCAACCGGGCCGGGTGAGGGAGAGTCGGGCACCGCCAGGTCGGGTGCATTCAGGTCAGGCGCGGTCAACTCGGGTACGGCGGGGGCAGGTTCCAGCGCGGGAGTTGTGTCTTCTGCCGCCTCATCCACCGCCGGTTCGAGGGGCACGGACTCCAGCGGAGCCGAAGGGGGGGCCTGCACCTCGGGCGCAGGCATTCCTTCCTCCACCTGTGGAACCTCCAGGGCCGTCTGTGTTTCCTGACTGACCGCTGGACTTTCCGTTTGCAGTCTCGTCACCGCCGTTTCATCCGCAGCGTTCAGGCCGTCCGCATCGAAAACGATATCCACGGAAGGCTCGGCGGGCGGTTCGACCTGCTCCTTGAAAATATCCCTGAGTCCGGCCTGCAAGTCGGGGGTGTTCTGATCGTCTGGGGGGGTCATCCTCAACCCTGGTTGAACGTGAGCATCACGTTGCCGAACGCCAGTTCATCGCCGTCGGCCAGCGCGGCGGGTTCCTGAAGGCGCGGCGAGAAGGTGCTTTCTCCTTTCTTCTTCAGGAAGACGCCGTTGGTGCTGCCCAGGTCGCGGACGTGCCACACGCCGTTCTGGTTGTACAGCTCGGCGTGGTGGCGCGAGATGTGCTCTTTGCCGGCCATGTCGCCCAGGTCGATATCGACCGGCCCGCTGGAAGCGTCGAAGCGCCCGACCACCAGTTTCTCGCCGTTCAGGGGGATGAAGTCCCCGGTGGGCTGCCCGAATTTCTTCAGGCCCAACTTTGCCGCGCCGCCCGTCCCTGTCGTGGTGGTGGGGCTGCTGATGGGGGCTGCCATGACGGGGGATTCGGTGCTGGCCGGGGCGGTGGTGTTTTCCATCGGGGGCACTTCCACAGCGGGGGTACTCACCGGAGCGGCGGTTTCGCTGGGCAGGCTGGCATCTGCGTTGCTGACGTCAGGAGTGCTGGTAGCAACGGGCGCCGTGAACTCGGGCCCAGTCAACTCAGGCGCGGTCAATTCGGGCGTAGTGGCGCTGGCCGTTGTCGCGGGGGCGCTGTCCATCTGACCGATGGACGTTTCGGACAGGGGCGTGCGGTAGGGGTTGGGCGTGGTGCCTGAGCCGATGGTTTCCGGGGGCGTCAGTGGCGTGATGGGCGCGGCGGCCGCAGAGGCCGTGTCTGACATCATGCCGTCGGGCGTGGGGACGGACGTGGCCGGGTCGATGGGGTCAGCTTCGCTGACGGGCGGGCTGGACATGGCCGCCGTTTCGGCAACGGGTGCAGCGGCCCCGTTCATGGACGCAGTTTCGGTGGTGGGGGTGTTGTGCGTGAGTTCGACGCCGCAGCCGTCGCAGTACTTGTTGGTGTCGGGGTTGGCGGTTCCGCAGACTTGGCAGTTGATGGTCATGGTTGTTTCCTCCCGGATGAATGAAGCGAGTCAAAGACGACTTGAACGGAATTGACCTTCAGAAAGAAATTCTCTGAATCAGTCGCATGAAAATAATGGAGAGGGTGGCGGCCATAATGGCCAGGCTCCCCACGGTGGGCCAGTGCAGGCCGTACCCGTTGGCCAGGTACGCCGCCGCCAGGGCCGCCACGGGCGGCAGCAGGATGGGCATGGCCGCCCACACCAGCATGCCGAGGAACAGCCCCAGCACCGCCCCCACCGCGCCAGCGCCCAGCATGAAGGTCTGGTCGCCCTGCGGCAGTTGGCCCATCAGGCCGCTCTGGTAGGCGGAAACGGCGAACAGCGCCCCGAACCCCAGGAAGAACAGCAGCAGGACGGCGCGGGTGATGGGCGCACGCGCCTTGCCGGCCGCTGCGGGCTGCTGAGGAGCGGGCTGACGCTTGGGCGGTGCCGGAACAGCAGGAGCAGGAATAGGGGCAGTCGGAACACGAGGGGCCGGGACAGGCCGGGGCGCGGGAACGGGCTGGGGTGGTGGCGCGGGCGACTGGCGCACGGGCGCGGCGGCTGGTGGGACAGGGGCTGGCGTGCGGCTGCGAGTGGGTGCGGGTTGAGGTGTGGGTACAGGCTGGGGTCTGGGTGGCGCCGGGCGTGCGGGCTGTGACTGGTTGGCCGCCACCCGCGTGGGGTTGCTGGGGGTCGGGCCGGGGCGAGGTTCGGCGGGTTTGGGCGGCATGGGCGCGGGGGCCGGTGCGCCGCCCAGCAGCCGCAGCAGGTCGTCGGCGCTCTGGGGTCTATCCTCGATTTTCAGGGACATGGCCCGCGTGATCGCCTCGCGCAGCACCGGGGGTGTGCTGGCAGGCATGACCGGAAGCTTCGTGCCCATCATCAGATCGGTGGCGGGTGGGGGCATCACACCCGTCAGGGCGTGCAACAGCGTGGCGCCCAGGGAGTAGATGTCGGTGTACGGCCCGAATTTCGCGGCGCTGCTGTACTGCTCCAGCGGCGCGTAACCGGGCGTAACCAGGCGCGTGTGACTGACCGTCTGCCCCGCCTGAAAGGTGCGCACCGACCCGAAATCGATCAGGATGACGCGCCCCTGCTTGTCCAGAAAAATGTTGTCCGGTTTGATGTCGCGGTGAAGCAGTCCGGCGTTGTGAACCAGGGCCAGCGGGCGCGTGATGGAGCGGGCGACCTCCATGACCACTTCGGGCGGCATGGGGCCGCGTTTCTCGATGGCGCTGCCCAGCGTCGCGCCCTCCAGAAACTCCATGACCAGGTAAGCGGTGTTGTTTTCCTCGAAGTAGTTCAGCACCTGCACGATGCCCGGGTCGTTGAAGCGGTAAAGCACCTTGGCTTCCTCGACAAAGCGCCGTTTCGATTCCTGATACTCGGCGGCCGTGTAGCTGCCCGGCGGCAGGACATCGCGGCCCCGGCGGGTGGAACCGTCGATGAACAGTTCCTTGACAGCCACGTGAATGCCCAGTTGCGTGTCCTGCGCGTCGTACGTGATGCCGAAGCCACCCTGCCCCAGCACCCGGTTGACGCGGTAACGCCCGCTATGCAGCGTGGTGCCCGCCGGAAACTGGGGGTTGGGGTTCAGGGGGGCGCCGCACGTCTTGCAACTCAGGTCGGTGGGCTGAACGGGCGAACCGCAAACGGGACAGGCCAGGGCCACGCTAATAACCTCGCCAGAAGGGGAAGGGTGGCGTGCGAAGCATCATCCTTATGCCCCGGTCATCTTGCGGATTTCTTCGTCGCTGGGCAGTGCCCCGTCCGTGCTGCCGGGGGTTTCCGGGCCGCTCCTGAGCACCTGCGTTTTGGCGCCCAGACGCATGGTCTTCGCGGTGCCCAGGCTGATGGTCTTGCTGCTGCCCAGTTCGCCAATGGCCCTGTCGAGCACCTGCGTCATCGCGCCGTTCCCGAGGCGCTGGGTCATGCTGCGCGCAAGTTCCAGGGTTTTGGCGGCCTGCTGTGGGTTGCTCTGCGCCTCGCGGGTGGCCTGCGCGACCAGGCCCTCGATGTTGCGCTGCTGCACCCACTGCATCACTTCCGGGTCAATGCGGGCGGCCTGCGCCTCGTCGGCGGTGAATTCCACCACCACGTCCACCGGCGGCACTTCGCCGCGGTAGTTCGCGCCGGGCACCTCGTAGGTCAGGCCCAGTTGCGCCAGCCGCATACGCGCCGCCGGACGGGCGGGCAGCGTGAACTCCAGCACGTAGGTGGCGCCCGTCGTCACGTCCACACTGCCCAGGTTCAGCGGGCCGTCCGTTTTCGCCACTTCGGTCTGGGTGGGCTGCACGCGGGTCACGCGGTCGAGCACCACGTCCTTGACGGCCCGCACCGAGAGCTGCACGTTTGTGACCGTTTCGTTCACGGCCTGTTGCATGTCTCCCAGCAGGGCGGCCGGCAACTCGGTGGCGCGAACCGCCGGAGGCTGCGGGTTGTCGGTGTCCGGCACCACGTCGATCGGTTGCCCCTGCGTCAGGTCCGTGATGCGGGTCAGCAGTTCCGTGTTCACCTCATCGCCCACGCCCACCGTCGTGACCGGCACATTCAGGTGCGCCAGTTCCTGCGCCTGATCCTCAGCGACCGCCGCGTCGAAAGCCTGCCCGTCGGTCAGCAGCACCATGCGGCGGCTGCCCGACTCGCTTTGCAGCAGTTTCGTGCCCGCCACCATGCCCGCGCCCATCTGCGTGCCGCCCGAGTACCAGTCCAGCCGCTCGACGGCCGCCAGCAGCCGCGCCCGGTCCGTGGCCGGGGTAAACGGCACCAGCACATCGGCCATGTCGTCGAACTTCACCAGCGCGATGCGGTCTTCCGGGCGCAGCAGATCCGAATGCACCACGGCCCTGAGCGCCTCGGTCAGCAGTTCCAGCTTGTTTTTCGCGCCGCGCACCACCTCGTAATCACGGCCGTCGATGCGGGTGTGCTGTCCGGTGCGCTCGGTCGGCTCGGTCACCACCTCGCGCATGGAACCGGACGTGTCCACCACGAACGCCACCGACAGGGCCGGCCGCGCCTGCCGGGCCTCCCCGGTGGGCATGACACTCAGCGCCAGGAACAGCTTCTGCCCCGGCGTCTGTGCCAGCAGGAATTCACGATGTGCTCGGATTTTGGCATCAAGCATGCAAGTCTCCTCCCAAACCACACTTCTTGAACTTCACTTCTTAAACGTCACTTCCTCGCCATTATGGCCGGCGCCTTGCAAGACGGGCGTTAAAATGACGGTTGTTTGAGGATTCTCATCAAGGTCGGGGGCGTGGCTGGTGGAAACCATAGTGCCCCCAGTTACGCGGCGGCCTCGGTGAGGGTTCCCGGTAGGCAACTTGCTGACGCCTGACGTTCATCGTTCAGAATGCGGGCATGCGCCGACCTGCCCTGCTGCTTTTGCCCGCGCTTCTGGCCTCCTGTTCGACTGGCCCGGCGAAACCCGGCCCGTTCATTCAGGGAAGGACGCTGAACATCGCGCATCAGGGCGGTGAGGGCCTGTGGCCCAGCAACACCATGCTGGCTTACCGCAAGGCCGTGGAACTGGGTGTGGACATGCTGGAAGTGGACATGCATGCCACCCGTGACGGGGTGCTGGTGCTCTCGCACGACGACACGCTCGATCGCCTGACCGACACCAGGGGTCGCATTGCAGACCTGCCCCTTTCCGAGGTGCTGAAAGCCGACGCGGGGTTCACGCTTGACCCGCAGGGCCAGAAGGCCTACCCGTTCCGTGGGCAGGGCGTGCAGGTGGCGCAGGTTCGGGACGTGCTGACCAGTTTCCCGAACACGCCCATGATCATCGAACTCAAGCAGGCGGCGCCCAGCCTCGCCGCGCCGTTCTGCAAGCTGCTGCGCGACATGCGCATGACCGACAAAGTGATTGTCGCCAGTTTCAGCGACGACGCCCTGAACGACTTTCGGCGCCAGTGTCCCGGCGTGGGCACCAGCATGACTGCCCGGGAACTGCGGCCCCTCGTGCTGCTCAGCAAGGTCGGGCTGGCGGGCCTGGCCAAAACCCCGCCGTCTGCGGTGGCTGCTCAGGTTCCGGTGCGGGCCGAGGGGCTGGAGGTGGTCACGCCCGCGTTTATTCGCGCCCTGCACGCCCGCGGCATCGCCGTACAGGTGTGGACGATCAACGACGAGGCCGAGATGCGCCGCCTGATCGACATGGGCGTGGACGGGATCATCACCGACTACCCGGACGTGCTGAAAAAGGTGCTGGCTGAAGAGGGTGCGGGGTGAGTCTCGCTGACCTGTACCTGCGCGACGTGCGCGGGCGAATGCGGGGAGTGAAGGCGCTGGGGGACGGTGCCCTGACCCAGCTGCGTGAGGAGGAATGGCACCTCGCCCTTTCTGGCGAGGGCAACTCTGCCGCCGTGTTGATTCAGCACCTTTCCGGCAACATGCACTCGCGCTGGGGCGCGTTCCAGCACGGGTTCACTGCCGGAGCGGAAGGCGAAACGGCGGGCCGCGACCGTGACCGGGAATTCACGGAAGGCCAGCAGACGCCCGCGCAACTCCTGGCGCTGTGGGACGAGGGCTGGCAGGTCTTTCTCTAGGCCCTGGACAATTTCAAACCAGACGACTTGACTGCCGAACTGACCATTCGGAGCGAGCAGCACACCATTCTGGAAGCCATTCAGCGCCAGGTGGCGCACTACAGCGGGCACGTGTACCAGCTTGTTTTCCTGGTGAAAACCCTGCGCGGGCGGGAATTCCGGTCGCTCAGCATCCCGCGTGGCGGCTCGGCGGCCTTCAATGCAGAGATGATGCGAAAACCACGCTAATTTGTATCTCGTCTCGTTTCGCCGGGTGAAGTCTGGGCAAGGGGCTATGCTCTGGGGATGCGCGTGCTGGTGACCGGAGCGACAGGGTTCCTGGGTGGAACAGCCGCCCGCTTGTGGCAGAGCGCGGGGATGGACGTGGTGGGGGTGGGCCGTGACCCGGTGCGGGGGGCGGCCCTGCAGGCGGCCGGGGTGGAGTGGGTGCAGGTTGATCTGCTGAACCGGGGGTCATGGGAGCCGTTGTTCGACCGTGTGGATGCGGTGTTTCACGCGGCGGCCCTGTCGAGCCTGTGGGGACGCTGGCCGGATTTTTACCGGCAGAACGTTCAGGTGAGCGCCGCTGTGGCGGAGGCGTGTGCGCGGCGTGGCCTGCGCCTCGTTCACGTCAGTACCCCCAGCGTCTACAACGCCACGGGATGGACGCAGAACGTCGGGGAAGATACGCCTCTTGGCCCGACGTTCGATAGCCTATACGCGAAAAGTAAATATCAGGCGGAAGTGGCGGTGCAACGGGCCTGCCCGGACGCCTGCCTGATTCGCCCGCGCGGAATTTACGGGGTGGGCGACACGAGTATCGTTCCGCGCCTGGTGCGTGCCCTGCGAACGGGGCACTTGCCGCGCCTGACACGCACGGAAGTGTTCACAGAATTGACGCACGTCAGGAACGTGGTTCGCGCGGCGGAACTGGCCCTGCACAGTCGAGTGGCGGGCATCTTCAACGTCACGGACGGGGTCGCCACGCCCATCTGGCACACCATCGACCTGCTGGCGGACACCCTGAATCTGACCCGCCCGCAGCGACACGTACCGCCGCGACTGGTGGAAGGCGCAGCAGGCGTCCTGGAACGCGTGTATGCCCTGCATCCCGCACGGCCTGAACCGCCCATTACAGCCAGCAGCGTGCGCCTCCTGACGCGGGGTATGACGCTTGACCTGACCCGCGCGCGTGAACGCCTGGGGTATCAGCCGGTCATTTCCCCGCCTGAGGGACTGGCGGAAGTGCTGCGGAGTCTGGCGTGAACACCGTTCAGGTGATTCCCCTGCGGGCCGGCGAGTGCTTCAATTTCGCGGCAGTGACCGGGCAGGGGGAGCCGTGGCGCGTGAAGTCGTTTCCCGCCGGGTTTGCGCTGATCGTTCATCCGCAACGTGGCCCGGTGCTGTTCGACACCGGGTACAGTTCGCTGGTCAGGCGCCTCATGCGCCGCTGGCCGGGCGTGCTTTACGGCCTGGTGACGCCCGTCAGGTTAGACGAACGCGAAACGGCCAGAGCGCAACTGGCCCGACTGGGCTGGTCTGCCAGCGACATCCGCGAAATCATCGTTTCGCACCTGCACGCCGATCATGTCGGTGCCTTGCGGGATTTCCCACAGGCCCGGTTTCTGCTGGACGCTCCTGCATTCGGTGAATTGCGCGGCTTACAGGGGGTGAAGGCGGTGCGCCGCGCCTTCCTGCCGGAACTCCTGCCCGACGATTTCGCGTCCCGAATCCAGCCGCTGAAGTTCACGGCCGCGCCGCCCGGCCTTTCTCCATTTTCAGAAGTGGCGGACGTGTTCGGCGATGAAAGTGTGCTGGCAGTGCGCGTGCCGGGTCACGCCCCGGGCATGGTGGCGCTGATCGCCCGAACGCACCCGCAGGCCACCTGGGAGGGCGACGGCGCGGGCCTGACAGTGCTGGCCGCCGACGCCGCCTGGACGGTTCGCGCTTTGCGGGAAGGGCTTCCGGTTCACCCGCTGGGCCGCCTGGCCTTCTGGAATGCGGCGCAGGAGGCCCGCAGTGCCCGGCGGTTGTGCGAGTGGCTGACCGGGCACCCGCAGGCCCAGGTGATCGTCAGCCACGACGCGCCCGAGGTGGGCCGTGCTTGACGCCCTGCACGTTCTGAAGCACGCCCTGCTGGAGGGGCGCCTGATGTTCCGTGACCGGGCCGCCCTGGAAAGCCATCAGGAGCGTCAGATCAGGCAGCACCTGCGCTGGGTGGCGCTTCACAGTCCGGCCACGGCGCGGCGTTTTCAACGCGCGGGTCTGACGCTGGGCCGCTGGCGTGAACTGCCGCCCACCGGGAAAGCCGAGATGATGGCGGATTTCGACACGCTCAACACTGCCGGGTTGCGCCTCAGCGAGGCCCTGCGGGTGGCCCGGCAGGCCGAGGATTCGCGGGACTTCACGCCCACCCTGGCGGGAACGCGCGGCCCGGTCACGGTGGGCCTGTCTACCGGCACCAGTGGCAACCAGGGCGTGTTCGTCGCCAGTCGCGCCGAGCGGGTGCAGTGGGCGGGCGTCGTGCTGCGTCACCTGCTGCCGGACTGGCCGCTGGGGTTGCTGCGCGGTCACCGCATTGCCTTTTTCCTGCGGGCCGAGGGAGGGCTGTACCGCACGGTGCAGAGCCGCGCGCTGGATTTCCGCTTCTTCGACCTGCTGCGCCCCGTGCAGGAACTCGCGGCCCAACTGACGGAGTACGCGCCGACGGTGCTGGTCGGGCCGCCCAGCGTCCTGCGGGCGGTCGCGCAGGCCGGAGCAAAAGCTGCACCTCAGCGCGTGGTCAGTGTCGCCGAGGTGCTGGAGGACGCTGAGCGCGACCTGCTGACCCGCAAATTCGGGCCGCTGGTGCAGGTGTACCAGGCCACCGAAGGTTTACTGGCGCTGCCCTGCCCGCACGGCCACCTGCACCTGAACGAAGCGCATGTTCATTTCGACTGGGAACCGCTGGGGGGCGGATACGTGCGCCCAGTCGTGACAGATTTCCGGCGCACCACGCAACCCATCATCCGGCACCGCCTGGACGACGTGCTGCTGCTCGGGAACCCGTGTTCCTGCGGCCTGGCCTCCCGACGGGTCGAACGCATTGCCGGGCGCCAGGACGACGCCTTGCTCCTTCCTGGCCCGTCGGGAAGCATAACCGTCTGGCCGGATTTTCTGCGCGGCGCACTGGGCCGCGTGCCGCTGCTGCAGGAGTACCAGCTTCAGCAAACCGGGCCGGAGTCGCTGCGCCTGTCCCTGCATCCCCTGCATCCAGAGGTGGCGGAGCAGGCCGTGCAGGAACTCCGGCTGGCCCTGACCCGAACCGGGGTGAGCGTGAACACCCTGCAGATAGACGTGCAGCCCTGGACTGCGCCCGCTCCTGGCGTGAAACGCCGCCGGGTGCAGCGGCTTTTTCGAGGAGAAACGCAATGATACTGAACGCCCGCATTCTGGCCACGGGTCAGGCCCTGCCGCAGCGCATCGTGCCTACCGCCGAGGTGGCCGCCCTGTGCGGGGTTCCCGCCGATCTGGCCATGGCCCGCAGCGGCGTGCGCGAGCGCCGCTGGCTGTCCGGCGATGAAACCGCCCTGACCCTGGGGGCCGAGGCGGCCAGGAACGCCGTGCAGGCCGCCGGGCTGTCCCTGGACAACGTGGACGCCTTGCTGAACGCCAGTGGCAGCCACCTGCAACCCATCCCGGACGGCGCCGCCCTGCTGGCACGTGAACTGGGCCTGCGTGGAAAAAGCACGTACAGCCTGCACGCCACCTGCCTCAGCTTCCTGGTGGCCCTGCACCACGCCTGCCTGCTGATTCACACCGGGCAGGTCAGGCACGTCCTGATCGTCAGCACTGAGGCGGGCAGCCTGGGGCTGAACCACGCGCAGGCCGAAAGCACGCTGCTGATCGGGGACGGCGCGGCCGCGGTGCTGCTCGGCCCAGCCCGCCACGCTGCGCAGGGCCTCGAGGCTTACCGGCTGGAAACGTACCCGGAAGGCGCCGAGCACACGCGTATCCGGGCCGGGGGGTCGCTGATGTCGCCCTTGCGACCGGAGGTGACGCGGGCCGACCTGACCTTCGACATGCAGGGCCTGCAGGTTCTGAAACTGGCGCGCCGCGTCATTCCCGGTTTCCTGGAACGCCTGCGCCCTGGGCTCAGTCACGGCCTGACCGGCCTCGACCATGTCATTCCGCACCAGGCCAGTCAGGCGGGCCTGACGCTGATGGAACGCTTCGGCTGGCCCGCCGAGCGTATTGAAGTCACCTTGCCGCACCTGGGGAACGTCATTGCCGCCAGCCTTCCCCTGACGCTGCACCAGGCCATGCGGGAAAAACGGGTGGCCGAGGGAAAAACCATCCTGCTGGTCGGCACCGGAGCGGGCCTGATCGCAGGCGGAGGCATCTTTCACTTATGAAACTGGAACGGGCGTACCTGGGCCTCGCCTTCGCGTTTTTTGCTTTGAAAGGCGCCACGCTGCTGGTCAATGCCCTGACCTTCCCCCGGTTGAAGCGGGAAGCCCCCACCCTTCCCGCTGACTTGAAGGTGTCCATTCTGGTTCCCGCGCGTGACGAGGCGCACAACCTTCCCCGAACCCTTCCAGGCGTGCTGAATCAACCCGTCACCGAGGTACTCCTGCTGGACGACGGCAGCCAGGACGGCACGCCGGAAGTGGCCCGGCGACTGGGCGCCCAGGTTCTGATGGGCCTGCCGCTTCCGCCCGGCTGGATGGGGAAATCCTGGGCGTGCCAGCAACTCGCGCAGGCCGCGTCCGGGGACATCCTGATCTTCACGGACGCCGATGTGCGCTGGCAGGAGGGGGCGGCACAGGCAGTGGTGCACGAACTCTGGGCGCGGCAGGCCGACCTGCTGACTGTGCTGCCCCGCCCGGAAGACCTGACGCTGGGCGCACGCTTCCTGACGCCCCTCGTCGATAACGTCGTTCAGACCTTCCTGCCCTATCCACTGCTGCAAACGCGCTGGCCCCTGGCGACCACGGCGAACGGCGCAGTCATGGCTTTCCGCCGTGAAGCGTACTGGTCACTGGGCGGCCACGCCACCGTGAAAATGGAGATGCTGGAAGACACCGTGTTCGCCCGCCACCTGAAAGCGGGGGGGCACCGCGTCACGCAGGCCAGTGGGCAAACCCTGATCGGCGTGCGCATGTACCGCAGTTACCCGGAGTCCATTCAGGGTTTCAGCAAGAACGCCGTGGGTGTCCACCTGAATTCCCGCCCTCTGATGGTCGGCCTCGCCGTGTGGCAGTTTGCCGCTTACACCTTGCCGTGGCTCTTGCCTGCCCGAACTCTCGCCTGGCAAGCTCTGCGGGCCATGACCCTGCTGGAACGAACCCTGGTGAATCTGGTCACTGGCCGGCACGCCCCCGCCGACCTGCTGGAAGGACTGCTGGGGCCCATCACACCCCTGCTGGCACTGCCCGGGTACCGCCGCGCCCTCAAACCGCACGTCACCTGGAAAGGCCGGGATTATCCGCAGTAACCTTCACTTCACTTTCAGCCGCTACCCTGCCCTGAATGCGCCTTTCTGTCGTCCCCCTTGTCCTCTGCTCCTTCCTGTCCTCGTGCGCTCCGCGAGTGCTCAGCGCGCCCGGCTGGGAAATCGACGCCCTGAACACCAAGGCAAGCGTGAAACTGGTGAACGCTGCCGAGTTCGGCTTCTGCAAGGACAGCCTGGTGGGGTGCAGCGTCCCTATGGGCCAGGGCTGCGTGATCATGCTGGATAAAACGTACTTCCTGAACGGCACCGATCGGCAGAAAGTGCTGCTGCTGGCGCACGAGTTCGGGCATTGCCTGGACGGCTCGCGGCTGCTGTACTCGCACAACCGGTTCGGGGATGCCGGAAAAATTTACGGTCAGTACTATGCGCCTGCCTCGGAAGGCTTCGCCGAAGCCTATGCCCGCGCTTACCTGGAGAAGTGCGGCACGAACCTCGCTCCACTCGGCTGGGGAAAAGGCGAAAAGTGCGAATTGCCAGATCCGAAGCAGGTCACGGCACAGAACCTCCTGAAGTAGCGCGGGGGCGCGTGCCTATCCCGCCCGTCCTGCCCCGTCTCTGCCGGGCGGTAGGCTGCGGCCATGAGTGGTGACGGTCTGCCGGAACAATTCGATGTGGTGGTGCATCCCGCCTCTTCTCTGAACGGGGCGCTGCGGGCGCAACCCAGCAAGAACTACACGACGCGTTATCTGCTGGCGGCGGCGCTGGCGCCCGGGGAAACGCGGGTGGTGGGCGTGGCGACCAGCGAGGACGCTGGGGCCATGCTGCGTTGCCTGCGCGACTGGGGGGCGGGCGTGGAGCTGGTGGGCGAAGACGCCGTGATTCGCGGGTTTGGCGCGTCCCCCAGGGCGGGCGTCACCCTGAATCCGGGCAATGCCGGGGCGGTGGCCCGCTTCCTGATGGGGGTGGCCGCGTTGACCACGGGCACGACGTTCGTGACGGACTACGCCGATTCGCTGGGGAAACGGCCGCAGGGCGATCTGCTGGACGCACTGGAGCGGCTGGGCGCCCGGGTCGGCAGCAACGCGGGGAAATTGCCCATCACCATTTCCGGCCCGGTGCGCGGGGGTGTTGTTGAGGTAAGTGCGGAGAAGTCCAGTCAGTACGCCTCGGCGCTGATGTTTCTGGCCCCGCTATTGCCTGCTGGCCTGGATTTGCGACTGACAGGCGACATCAAGAGTCACGCCCCTCTGCGGCAGACGCTGGACACGCTGGCCGCGTTCGGCGTGCGCGCCAGTGCCAGCGATGACCTGAGCCGCATTTCCATTCCGGGCGGGCAGGTGTACCAGGCCGGGCGCGTCCTGGTGCCGGGCGATTACCCCGGCTCAGCCGCCATTCTGAGCGCCGCTGCCCTGTTACCCGGCGAGGTGCAGCTCTCCAACCTGCGCGAGCATGACCTTCAGGGCGAGAGAGAAGCCGTGAATGTCCTGCGCGACATGGGGGCGGCCATCGTGCGCCAGGGGGACACGCTGGTGGTGCGCGGCGGGCGGCCTCTGCGGGCGGTGACGCGCGACGGCGACTCCTTTACCGACGCAGTGCAGGCCCTGAGCGCCGCCGCTGCTTTCGCGGCGGGCCAGACCACCTGGCAAAACGTCTCCACCCTGCGCCTGAAGGAGTGTGACCGTATCAGCGACACCCGGCGCGAACTGGAGCGGCTGGGCCTCACGGCGTCCGAAACGCAAGGCAGCCTGAGCGTGACGGGAACGGCGGAACTGGCGGGGGGGCTCACGGCGGACGGGCACGGGGATCACCGTATGATCATGCTGCTGACGCTGCTGGGCCTGCGGGCGGCGGCGCCCATCACGATTACCGGGGCGCATCACGTCCGCAAGAGTTACCCGCTGTTCTTCCGGCATCTGGAAGCGCTGGGGGCCAGATTCGATTATCTGCCCACCGATACCCAGTCCGATTGAATTTCGCAAGATGAGGGATGAAATCTGAGCCGCGCGAGAAGGAGCTGGACGCGTTCTGGGCGTGGAGTTTGCAAGTCAGGTCTATTCCGATTTACGAACGAAGCCGATGGAAGCCCTATGACGCGCATTGAATACGTTTTCTTGGATGGCGTCCCCAACCGGGCGCGGGACAATTGTCACCTCTTAAACTGAGTGCATCTTCCTGAGTTTTTCTCGATGACGACATCGATTTCAAGGAGGTTGATGCAGCATGACGACCCTACCCAGACCGTCCAGCAGCCCGTACACCAATCCCGACGTGATCGGCGACTCGCCCGCCTGGCTCAGCTTCATCTGGATCGCCTTCAGTGTGGCGCTGGGCCTGATGATCGTCGGCATCTACTTCCTGCCGGTGGACTGGTGGATCAAGGGTTACCTGTACATGGGTACGCTGTTCCTGACCGCCAGTACCCTCACGCTGTCCAAGAGCCTGCGCGACCGGCACGAATACGAACGCCTGGTCAACCGCGTGAAATCGGCCCGCACCGAACAGGTACTCAGCCAGTACGAAAGCTGAGGCATCAGGCCGTGAATCCTAAGACCAACTAAACCGTTTTTTCCGGCACCCGGCGCAGTTTCTCACGGCTGGGTGCTCTGCTGTTGAAATGAAGAAACTGTCCCTCACCCTGCTGGCCGCGCTGGGTGTCAGTGCCTGCGCCCAGACACCCGCCGCCCAGACACCCGCCGCCCAGACGACCGCCGCACAGGTGCCCTCCGATTTCAAGGTCAACGTATTCGCGGACGGTTTCGATCAACCACGTTACCTGGCCCTGGCGCCCAACGGGGACATCTTCGTAAGCGACCCCGGTAAGGGTGAAATTGTCGTGCTGACCGATGCCAACAAGGATGGCAAGGCCGAAGGCCGCACGGTGTTTGCCGCGGGCCTGAACCGCCCCTTCAGCATCGAATTCCACAGGAATTACGTGTACGTGGGGAACACCAACGGCGTGGTACGCTTTCCGTATAAATCCGGTGACCGCAAGGCCACGGGCGCGGCCGAGAAACTGATCGACCTGCCGGAGGGCGGACACTGGACGCGCACCGCCGTGTTCGGGCCGGACGGAAAACTGTACGTGTCGGTGGGCAGCACCTGCAACGTGTGCGAGGAAACCGATGCGCGCCGCGCCGCCATCTGGGTGTACGACGAGAACGGCAAGAACGGAAAGGTTTACGCCACCGGCCTACGCAATGCCGTGGGCCTGGAGTGGTCGGGCAACCAGCTTTACGCCACCAACAACGGGCGTGACCAATTGGGCGACAACCTTCCGCCCGAAGGTTTCTACAAGGTCAAGGAGGGCGGTTTCTACGGCTGGCCGTACTGCTACACCACGCAGGCCGGGCAACCCCAGGTGTGGGACAAGGATTTCGGACGCAAGAACGCCGACACCTGCAAGAAAGCCACGCCCGCCTTTGCCCTGACCACCGCGCACTCCGCGCCGCTGGGCCTGGCCTTTTACACCGGCAATACCTTCCCGGCCCAGTACAAGGGCCAGATGTTCGTCGCCCTGCACGGCAGCTGGAACCGCAGCCAGAAAAGCGGCTACAAGGTCGTGACTGTGAACCCGCAGACCGGGAAGGTCACGGACTTCATGACCGGCTTCCTGAAAGGCCAGAACACCCAGGGCCGCCCCGTCGACCTGGTGGTCGCCGCCGACGGCAGCCTGCTCCTCTCGGACGACGGCACGGGGAAAGTCTGGCGCATTCAGTACGGTAAGTAAGGAAGGAAGCTAAGGCCGGGGCAAGGGAGGTTCCGGCCTGCCTGCTGTCCACTTCTCTGGTTGGCTTCCTTCTGCGGATGCGGTGCTTGACCTTATTTCGCACCGTCCAGGGCCTTCTTTGTCAGCGCCGGCTCACTTTTCTGTTTCAGTCTGGCAGGTCACGTCGATGGTGGGGTGCTTCTTCTCGAACTGCACGGTCAGCACGCCATTCTTCACGGTGGCTTGCCCGGTCTGCGGTAGCACTTCCTGTGGAAAAGTCAGCTTGCGGGTAAACGTGCCGCCGGGGCGTTCGGCGCTCAGGCGGTGCTCGGGGGTGCTGCGTTCACCCGTGATGGTTACAGTGTCGCCCTGCTCCTCCAGCGCCAGTGACTCGACGTTGACGCCCGGCACGTCCATCAGCAGCAGCAGATGGGTTCCGGCGTCCACCCAGTCGGCGGCGGGGTGCCAGGCGCCCGGCTGGCCCAGGTTCTCCACGCCCTCGCGGATGGTCATGAGTTGTTGCAGTCTCGACAGCACCGGCTCGTTCATGGAGTGCAGCGTAGCAGAGCCGCGCTTCTGGCAAAATTGGCGGAGTGACACTTCTGCCCCTGCCTGTCCTGACCGCGCCCACCGCCGCTGGCAAATCCAGCCTGGCGCTGGAACTCGCGCGGCAGTTCGACCTGGAAATCGTGTCGGCCGACGCCTTCACGGTCTACCGGGGGCTGGACATCGGCACCGCGAAACCGAACCGGGCAGAGTTGCGCCGGGTGCCCCACCACCTGATCGACGTGGCCGACGTGACTGAGAATTTCGATGTGGCGCAATTCGTGACGCTCGCACAGAATGCCCTCCAGGACATCCTGAACCGGGGCCGGATTCCGCTTGTCGTGGGCGGAACCGGGTTTTACCTGTCGGCGCTGATCCGCGGCCTGCCCCTGACGCCCCCCAGCGTGCCTGCCGAACGCGAGGCCGTCGAACAGGACTTGCAGCGGCGCGGCCTGGACGCCCTGCTCCTGGACATCGAGCAGGTCGACCCTGCCGAGGCGCGGCGCATGGAGCGCAATCCGCGCCGGGTCGTGCGGGCGCTGGAGGTGTACCGCCGCAGCGGGCGCTTTCCGGGCCAGTTCGGGTACAGCACCCCCGCTTTCCAGTACGCGGTCACGGCTTTCACGCGCCCCGGCGAGGAACTGGAGGAACGTATGAGGCAGCGCACTCAGGCCATGCTGGCGGGCGGCTGGCCCGACGAAGCTGGGTGGCTGGCGGCGCAGGTCGACCCGGACGCCGATCCCCGGCCCACCGCGTGGCAGGCACTGGGGTACCGCGAGGCGCTGGGCGTGGCCCGTGGTGAATTGAGCGTTCCGGAGGCCGCAGAGCGCATTTTCCTGGCGACCCGGCAGTATGCCCGGCGGCAAGTTACCTGGATGCGCTCCCAGCTGGGCGTGTCGGTCGTGACCCCCGAGGCGGCGCAGCAGGCGCTGAGGGAACACTTGAAGAATTGGTAAAGCCCTGGAGCCACACCTGGAAGAGTGCGTCGAGCCCGTCTTTCCTGGCGCGGAGGGCCGCAGGCTGGCCCGAGGGAATGGATGTGTGCCGGGGGCCAGGGCAGACGCACCTGCTGCTGGGCGCTAAAGTAAAGGAGCAGTTAAAAGCTGCTGGAAGCGAAAGAATTTACGTTCGTCACCCCTGCCCGCACCGCACGGATTGACGGTCACGCACGGAGTCCAAGCATGAAACCAAGAATTCTCGGCATGATTCTCGCCGGTGGGCAGGGTTCCCGCCTCGCTCCCCTCACCCAGAAACGCAGCAAACCCGCCGTGCCGTTCGGCAGCAAGTACCGCATCATCGACTTCGCCATCAACAACTTCATCAACAGCGGCGTGTTCTCCATTTACGTCCTGACGCAGTACAAGGCCCAGAGCCTCACCGAGCACATTCAGCGCGGCTGGCGCTTCGGCACCTTCCTCAGCGACTACTTCATTACGCTGGTGCCCGCGCAGATGTACCGCTTCGAGGAACTGGGCGCGGCGTGGTACCGGGGAACCGCCGACGCCGTGTACCAGAACATGCACCTGATCGACAACTACGAGGCCGATTACGTCGCTATTTTCAGCGGTGACCACATCTACAAGATGAATGTGGAACACATGCTGGAAAAACACATCGAGGCCCGCGCCGACATCACCATCGCCGCTTACCCCATGCCGCAAAGTGAAGCGCACCGCTTCGGCGTGATGCAGGTGGACGACCGCTGGCGCGTCACGGAATTTCTGGAAAAGCCCAAGAATCCCCCCGGCATCCCCAGCGACCCGCAAACCTCCCTGACCAGCATGGGGAACTACATCTTCTCGCGCCGCGCCCTGGAAGAACTGCTGGAAGCCAGCATCAGCGGCCAGGAGGACGGCTTCGATTTCGGTCAGGACGTTATTCCCCGCGCCCTGTCGGACGGGTACCACGTGCAGGCCTACGACTTCCACAAAAACCCCATCCCCGGCCAGACCCGCCCGAACACCTACTGGCGCGATGTGGGTACCCTCGACGCATATTTTGAAGCCAACATGGATCTGGTGTCGGTGAACCCTGAATTCGACATCTACAACCCGGAGTGGCCGCTGCGCACCAGCAGCGAGTTCTCACCGCCCTCCAAGTTCGTTCACGAGAGCGAAGGCCGCAAAGGACAGGCCTTCAACACGATCATGGCCGGGGGCGTCATCATCAGCGGCGGCACCGTCAGGGACAGTGTGCTGGCCCGCAACGTGCGCACCCACTCTTACTCACTCGTGGAAAACAGTGTCGTCTTTGAGAACGTGGTCGTGGGCCGCCACGCGCACGTGAAGAACGCCATTATCGACAAGAACGTGGAAGTCCCGCCCGGCGTCAACATCGGCGTCGACCCCGAAGAAGACCGGGCGCGGGGCTTTACCATCACCGAAAGCGGCGTGGTGGTGGTGCCTAAGGGGTACAGCTTCTAGACGAAGCCGCTTTGCCGAGCCGTCCGGGTTGTTGCCCTGGGCGGCTTTTCCTTGAATGCTGCCAGCCCATACCCGGCGAGGGTTAAGGAGGACGGTGCCTGAGGTTGGGTAGATGGTCAGCGGAAAAAGCAGGTGGGAGCCAGCGCAAAGGCCGAGGCTCCCACCTGCTCTTACTGGTCTTCGCTTAAATCATGACGGGTTCGGTGTAAATGCCGTACACGGCTTTCAGGGTGTCCATCTGCTCGCCCAGGGTGCAGTAGGCGTGGGCACATTCCAGGAAGGCAGGCATGCTGTTCGCGCCGGTCACGGCGGTGTCGCGCAGTGCGGCCAGGGCCGCGTCGGCACGCTGCGGGTCGCGTTCGCGCTTAACCTGCGCGAGGCGGCGGGCCTGAAGTTCCTCGACGGCGGGGTCGATGATCTGAATGGGGACTTCCACGGCGTCCTGCACGAACTCGTTGACGCCCACGATGATGCGGTCTTTCGTTTCCACTTCACGCTGGTAGCGGTAGGCGGCCTCGGCCATTTCGAGCTGGAAGAAGCCGTTGTCGATGCCGGCCTCCACACCGCCCATCATGCGAATCTGCTCGATGTACCCCATGGCGGCGGCCTCGATGTCGTCGGTGAGTTTCTCGACGTAGTAGCTGCCGGCCAGCGGGTCGACCACGCCGGCCACGCCCGTTTCGTAGGCGATGATCTGCTGGGTGCGCAGGGCGATGGCGGCGCTCTCCTCGGTCGGAAGGGCCAGCGCCTCGTCGAAGGCGTCGGTGTGCAGGGATTGCGTACCGCCCAGCACGGCCGCGAGCGCCTGAATCGCCACGCGGGCAATGTTGTTCAGGGGCTGTTGCGCGGGCAGGCTCACGCCCGCCGTCTGGCTGTGCGTGCGCAGCATCCAGCTCTTGGGGTTCTTCGCGCCGTAACGGTCGCGCATTTGCCGTGCCCAGATGCGGCGGGCGGCACGCAGTTTGGCGATTTCCTCGAAGAAGTCGTTGTGAATGTCCCAGAAGAACGAGATGCGGGGCGCGAACTCGTCGATGTCCAGACCGCGCTCCAGGGCTTTTTCCACGTAATGAAAGCCGTCGGCCAGCGTGAAGGCCAGTTCCTGCACGCCGGTCGCGCCGGCCTCGCGGATGTGGTAGCCGCTCACGGAAATGAAGTTCCATTTGGGAACGATTTTCGGCCCCCACTCGAAGGTGTCGATCACCAGTTTCACGCTGGGCGCCGGCGGGTAGATGAATTCCTTCTGGGCGATGAATTCTTTGAGGATGTCGTTCTGAATGGTGCCGCCGACCCTGTTCAGGTCCTTGCCCTGCTTCTGCGCGTTGGCGATGTACATGGCCCAGATGGCGTTTGCCGGGCTGTTGATGGTCATGGACGTGGTCACGGCTTCCGGGTCGATGCCCTGGAACAGAATTTCCATGTCCGCCAGGCTGCTCACGGCCACGCCACACTTGCCCACCTCGCCCTTGGAAAAGGGGTGGTCACTGTCGTAGCCCATCAGGGTGGGCAGGTCGAACGCCGTCGACAGGCCGGTCTGCCCGGCTTTGAGCAGCGAGTGAAAGCGCTCGTTGGTCTGCTCGGCACTGCCGAAGCCCGCGAACATCCGCATTGTCCAGAGCTTCCCACGGTAAACGCTGGACTGCACGCCACGCGTGAACGGGAACTCGCCGGGGTAGCCCAGGTCGCGTTCGGCGTCCCAGTTTTTCAGGTCATCCGCCGTGTAGATCGGCTCCGGCTCCATGTCGGACAGGTTCTTGAAGTTGTATTTCCGCTCCGGGAATTTCTGCGTGGCGGGCTGGTAGACACTCTGCATCCACTCGTTCTTGGTCTTCATGCGGCCTCCTCGGGGTGGCGAAACACCGAATTAAAACACGGAAACTAACACTCGTTAGGTTGGGGAACAGGGTAGCAGAAACCGCGAAACCCCACCCGCTGCCTGAGCACACGGCCACCACCCTACGCCAATTGACGTAAGCGCCCAGACACCTCCCCTGACTATCCTTTGAACCTCAGTTCGGCAGCTGAAATCACGGGATGGGGGAGATTCACACTGAAAAAGATAAGGAGCCGGCAAGGTCAGACCGTCAAACGGCCTGCACGTCCAGCCGCAGGAAAGGCGGGAGCTTCGCAGGCTGGCCGAACCGAAAGGAAAACGGCCAGCCATACGCCGGGTAGGAGACAGAGGCGGCACAATCCCTCGACGTCATTCTTCAAAAAGCGCTGTTTATGTTGAGGTCGCCGCATCTCGCCCTTTACGCCGCCGTGGCCCGGCTGGGGTTCCGGCGACAGTTCGCCTACCTGCCTGCGGCGGTGTGGGGCATGGTCACGAACGTGTTTTTCGGGGCGCTGCGAATCGCCGTGTTGCTGGCCCTGTTCGGAAAGCAGCCGCAGGTGGCGGGGTACACCGCGCAGGACGCCGTGACCTACGTGGCCCTGACGCAGGTGTTCATCGCCTCGTTCAGCCTGTTCGGCTGGTACGACTTCATGCGCACCATTCACCGGGGCGAGGTCGCCACTGATCTGCTGCGCCCCTTTCACCTGCTGGGGTACTGGGCCGCGCAGGACGCCGGGCGGGCGGCGGGGCAGTTCGTGGTGCGCGGCGCGCCCATGCTGCTTCTTTTCCCGTTGGTGTGGGACATGAAGTGGCCCGCCCAGCCGCTTTTGACGCTGATCAGTGTGCTGCTGGCGTGGGCCTGCGGCTTCGCGTTCCGCTTTCTGGTGAACTGCGCGGCCTTCTGGTCGGCGGATGCCGTGGGCATCGGGCGCCTTGCCTGGGCCGTTCTGGGGCTGGGCTGCGGGTTTTTGATGCCTCTGGCCTTTTTCCCCGAGTGGTTCCGCCAGACCCTGGGCTTCACGCCGTTTCCCGCCATGTTGAACGCCATGGTGGAACTGTGGGTGGGCCTGAAAACAGGGGCGGCCGCCTGGGAAGCTGTGGCCCTGCAACTGGGGTGGACGCTGGCGCTGTTCGTGCTGGCCGGAGTGGTGCTGGCACGCGGCCTGAAGCGGCTGGAGGTGGCGGGTGGCTAGGCTCTGGTTAACTAGGCTCTGGAGTGACTTTCGGCACCACGTAAAGCTGTACTTCCTGCTGCTTGGCGCCCAGGTACGTTCGCAGGGTGTTTACCGCGTGTCGTTCGCGCTGGACGCCGCCTCGACGGCCCTGATCACGCTGGCGGAATTCGCGGCGTTCGCGCTGGTGCTGCCGCGCTTCGGTTCGCTCAGCGGCTGGACACTGGGCGAGGTGGCGCTGCTGTACGGCCTGGCGGAACTGAGTTTCGTGGTGATGGACCTGCTGTTCGGCGGCTTCGACAACCTCGGCACGCACATTCGCAGCGGCTCGTTCAGCACCTTTCTGCTGCGGCCCGTGCCGTTGCCCCTTCAGGTGTTCGGGTCGGATTTCGCCCTGCGCCGCCTGTCGCGCGTCATTCTTGCCGCCGGCATCCTCGCTTACGGCCTGACGCACGTCAGCTTCCCCTGGAGTGCCGGGAGTGCTCTGCTGCTTCTGAGCAGCATGGTCGGGATGATCGCCTTTTTCGGCGGTCTGTTCGTCATCGGCGGCACGGTCACCTTCTGGACGGTGGAGAACGTCGAGGCCATGAATGTCCTGACGTACGGTGGGCGCACCCTGATCAGTTACCCCATGGACATTTACGGCCACCTGCTGCGCAAGACCTTCACTTACGTCCTGCCTGCCGCGTTCCTGTCGTACTTTCCGGTGCTGCACCTGCTGGGCCGCCCGCTGCCCGACGGTCTGCCCGGCTGGGTTGCCTTTCTGTCGCCCGTAATGGGCAGCCTGATGCTCGCGGCCGCTTTCGCCTTCTGGAAAGTCGGTGTGAGCCGTTACCAGGGCACCGGGAACTGAGGGGGCTCAAAGGATTTCCCGCCCCTGTTTTTCTATCTTCCACGCTCCAAAGGAGTCGCTTCTATGATCGATGTGCAGCACCTGAACAAGGCCTTCAAGGGCAAGCCCGCCGTGCAGGACGTTTCTTTCTCCATCACTCGCGGTGAGATGGTCGGTTACCTGGGGCCGAACGGCGCCGGGAAATCCACCACCATCAAGGTGCTGACGGGCCTGCTGGTGCCGGATTCCGGGGTGGTGAGCGTGGGCGGCCTGGTGCCGTGGCGCGAGCGGCGCCGGCACGTGGCGCGGCTGGGCGCGGTGTTCGGGCAGCGCACGACTCTGTGGTGGGACTTGCCGGTGCGCGAATCGCTGGAGCTCCTGCGCCACGTGTACCGCGTCCCACGGGAAAAGTTCGTGGAGAACCTGCGGGCCTTCACGGAACTGCTGGAACTGGGGCCGTTCCTGAACACGCCTGCCCGGTCACTCTCGCTGGGGCAGCGCATGCGGGCCGACCTGGCGGCGGCCCTGCTGCATGACCCCGAACTGCTTTTTCTGGATGAACCGACGGTGGGCCTGGATGTGGTCGCCAAGGAACGCATCCGCGAGTTCGTGCGCCACATCAACGCGCAGCGGGGCGTGACCGTGCTGCTGACCACGCACGACCTGGGGGACGTGGAGCGGCTGGCGCGGCGCGTCATGATCATCGACACCGGGCGGCTGCTGTACGACGGTGACCTGCCGGAACTTCAGGCTCGCTACGGCAGCGCCCGCGAACTGATCGTGGATTTCGAGGAAGCGCCCGCCGCTGCGCCCCTGCCCGGCCTGGAGGTGCTGGAGCACAGCGGCCCGCGCGTCCGCTACGCCTTCAGTGGCCCGGCCGCCGTGCCCATCGCCCGCGTTACCGCCCTGGCCCCGGTGCGGGACATCACCGTGAAGGAACCCGACATCGAGGCCACCATCCGCCGCATCTACGAGGGCAAACTGCTGGCCGGCGTTTAGGGCCGCCACCAGGGGAGGGGGGCTCTTTCCCTGCTGTGGCAGCGTTGAGAAAGCAGCGTTGAAAAAGCGGGCCGGAAAAAGCACGGCGAGGGCGGAAAAAGCGGGGGTATAGCAGGATAAACTGGGCGGCATGACCCAGCCGCCCGCCGCTCCGCGGAACAACATCACCGTCGTCAACCTGCTGCCCGTGGCCCTGACCGTGATCGCGGTGCTGCTGCTGCTGAGTTTCTTCGGCCAGGTGGCCCCCTCGCTGCTGGCGATCACGCTGGCCCTGATCCTGGCAACAGCCCTCAACCCACTGGCCCGGTATTTCGAAAGGTTTATGCCGCGGGCGGCGGCGGCGGGCGTGACCGTGCTGCTGGTGCTGCTGGGCCTGGTCGGCATGGGGTTTCTGGCCTTTCCGCCCATCGTGTCGCAACTGGCGGGCCTGAGTGACAACCTGCCCACCAACTCCACGCAACTGGTGGCCACCGTCAAACCCTGGATTCACGCTCACCCGCAGGTGGCCGCCGTAATCGGCGACGACACCCTGACCAGGCTGGGCGCGCAACTGAACACCCTGGCCGGCAAACTGGCCGGCATGCTGCCCAGCGTGGCTGCCCTGATCGTCGGCGGGGTAGCGACCGCGTTGGTCACGCTGGTGATGGTGGTCTTTGCGCTGGGGAACCCCGTGCCGCTGGTGAACGGGGCGCTGGGGGCGGTGCCGCCTCGCCACCGCGTGAAGGCCACGCAGGCGCTGGCGCAGATGCTCAAGCAACTGGGGGCCTGGGGCCGCGCCACCATGCTGATCATGCTGGTGACCGGCACCATCACCTCGCTGGGGTTCTGGGCGCTGGGCGTGAACAACTGGCTGGTGTTCGGCATCCTGGCGGCGCTGGGCGAACTGATTCCCACGCTTGGCCCCATCGCCGCGACCATTCCCCCGGTGCTGTTCACGCTGGCCGAGAACCCCGAAAAGGCGCTGTTCGTGCTGATTTTCGTGGTGGCCTTCCAGCAGTTCGAGAGTTACGTCCTGGCCCCTTTCCTGATCGGCGGGGCGGGCGAACTGCATCCCCTTTCCACCACCATCGGGATTCTGCTGTTCGGCGGGGTGTTCGGGCTGACCGGCGCTTTCCTGACCGTGCCTTTCCTGATCGTCATCAAGGCGCTGTACCAATACTTCTACCTGAAAGACGCGCCCGACATTCCCGACGCGGTGGCCATGGCCCTGATCAGCGGCAAGGTCGAGGAACAGCTCGACCGCGAAAAGGAAGCCAACGCCGAAACCGAGAAAGCCCTTCAGGAAGCCCGTGATGCCGAATTGACCCGCCAGGCCGAGGAGGGAGAGCTGGACTTGCAAGCGGTGCTGGAAGACCCCGCCCCCGACACGCCGACTGAACCCAGGCCGCCACAATCCTGAAACGGGCCGTTCGGGTGGGCAGAGACTTACGGCAGACGCCAGGCTGATACGCCAGCGTCAGGATGCCGTCGTGGCTTGATTGTGCCCGGCAGAACTCGCTACACTCACGCCACCATCGAATTCAACGCTGTGCCAGGAGTTCACCATGAAAAGACGGCTTGCTGTTGCTGGTTTCCTGTCTGCCCTGCTCGCCTCGTGCGGCACCGCCCCCACGGCCCCTTCACTGGTCAGCGATTATGCGGGGCGCCCCGAGTTGCAGGACGCGGGCAGTCAGGCCATCCTGGCGCGCTACGGGAACGATCCCGGCCTGCTGGCCGCCCTTCAGGAAGCCTACGAGGAACGGCCCGGCGACCTGAGTCTGCCCCGCGTCCCCGAACTCGGCGCCCTGGACTATGCCAGTGACCGCCTGGCGTACATCAAACGCACCGGCTGGGGCAGCGTCGGCAATTACAACAGCCAGTACGCCGCTTACAGCGCCACCAGCCTGCCCTACACCGGCCTGAACTGGACGCGCGACGGCTGCAGCGCCCCGGACGGCGTGGGCCTCGGTTACCGCGAGGACTTTCGGCCGGCCTGCAACGTCCACGACTTCGGTTACCGCAACCTGAAGGTGTACGAACGCACCGATGCCAACCGCAAAACCACCGACGACGCTTTTTACACCAACATGAAAACCATCTGCGCCGCCAAGAGCTGGTACGCACGCCCCGCCTGCTACAGCGCCGCCTACGCCTACTACCAGGGCGTGCGCATCGGTGGTAGCAGCAGCTTCTGAGGCTGAGCAGTATTCCGGTTGATGGGTGATCTGGGAAACCCGATCAGCGGGAAAAGGAACAGGGCTGACAGTGAGGAGCGGTTCTCACGGATTCACCGGCCGCCATCTCAGCGGCTTGCAGGCCAGAGGAACCCAGAGGATTTAGAGCATTGCGTTCAGGACTCGCCGTATTTCCCGGGCGCCCTCGACGGCTTCGTTCACGGTAAGGCCGCCGTAACCGAGAAGCAGGGCGTTCGGCGTGGCGCCTGTACCGCTGTCGTTCGGGGCGCTGTATTCGGGGACGCTGTACTCGGCGACGGTGGAGACGTGAACGTTTCGCCGGGCCAGGGTCAGGGCGATGCGGGTCGCGTCGAAGTCCGGCGCCAGGTGCAGGCACACGTGCAGGCCGGCTTCGATGCCACCCAGTTTCGCTAAGGGTTCCAGCGGCGCCAGCTCCTGCGTCAGGGCCTCGCGCACCTGGGCGTGCCAGCGGCGGCTGCGGCGAATGTGCCGGTCGACTTCGCTGTGCGTCATCAGGTACGTCAGGGCGTGCTGAAGCGGCAGCGGGTGACCGGAGTCCATCAGCGTGCGGGCACGCACGAGGGCGGGCATCAGGGCCGGAGGCGCGGTCAGGAAGCCGGTGCGCACAGCGGGCGTCAGGACTTTGCTGAGGGTGCCCAGGTACAGCACCCGCCCCGAGGTGTCCAGGCTGGCCAGAGGCGGCAGGGGCGCGGCGCCGTAGCGGAATTCTCCGTCGTAATCGTCTTCGATAATAAGGGCGTCGTTCTTCTCGGCCCATTCCAGCAGCTTCAGGCGGCGCGGCAGGCTCATGCGCACCCCCAGCGGGAACTGGTGACTGGGCGTCACGTACACCAGCCGGGCGGGTGGCGTGTCCGGCGTAATCACCGGGCCGTCCTCATCCAGCGGCAGGGGATGAACAGAAAGTCCGGCGTCCAGCAGCACCTGGCGGCCGGCGCGGTAGCCGGGGTTTTCCATCAGGACGCTGGAACCGGGCGGCAAAATGGCTTTCACGATCAGGTTGAGGGCCTGCAGGGTGCCGGCCGTGACCATCACGCCTTCCGGGGAGACGGGCAGCCCGCGTGAGCGCCCCACGAAGGCGGCCAGGGCCGCGCGCAGTTCTGGTTCGCCCTGCGGGTCGGCGTAATCGCCGCTGACATCCTGCCGCGCGGCGTGTGCCCAGGCCTGGCGCCACACCTTGGCGTCGAGGGTGGCGGTGGTCGCCACGCCCGTCTTGAAGTGAATGCCGCCTGACCCGCTGGTGCGGTCGGCAAATTCGAAGGGCGCGGCGGGCGGCTCGGTGAACCAGGCCGGCGCGCCTGCACTGGCACGCTCGCGCCGCGCGGCGCCGGCCGGCACGCGCGTGCCGCTGCCCACCTCGGCTTCCAGCGTGCCGTCGGCCACCAGGGCCGCGTAGGCTTCGGCCACCACGCCGCGCGTCACGCCCAGGCTGTGCGCCAGCAGGCGTGAACCGGGCAATCTCAGGCCCGCCGGCAGGGTGCCGTTCAGCACGCCGGCCCGCAGCTGCGCGGTCAGTTGCTGGTGCAGCGCACCGGTTTCGCCGCGCCTGAGGTGCAGCGCCAGCGGAAATTCCGCAAGTGGACTGCCTCTTTTGGCAGAAAGTGGAACTTCAGGGCGGGCCATATGCTGGGTAGTGTAGCGGACATGAAACACGGCATTCCCCTTTCCCTGGCCCGCCAGCAGACCCCCTGCCGGGTTTTCTGGACGTGTGTTCCGGCGCGGCAGCCTCCGCGTGGAACTGTACCGCCCGCGCGGCCACGACCGCCAGACCCCGCACCAGCAAGACGAACTTTACGTGGTGGTTGGCGGCTCCGGCACTTTTTTCTGCGACGGCGAACGGCAGAGCTTCCAGGCTGGCGACCTGCTGTTCGCGGCTGCCGGAGCTGGGCACCGCTTCGAGACGTTCAGCGACGATCTGGAAGTCTGGGTGATCTTCTTCGGCCCGCCGGGAGGCGAACGGCCCACCACAAGAACGCTGTTCGGCCAGGACGTGACCGAGTGATCCGCCGCATTGCGCCGGGGGATGCGGCGCTGGCTTTCGCGGCCCTGAGGGAACTGCGCCCGACCTCGCCGATCATGGCCTCGCTGCACACCTTTCAGGCCTTTCTGGAGGCGGCCGGGCGAGAAAGCTACGCGCTGGTCGGTTCCTTTGAAGAGGGGAGCCGTGAAGCGGTGGCCGTCGCCGGCTACCGTGTGATGACCATGCTGTACGTGGGGAGGCTGCTGTACGTGGACGACCTCTCCACCCTGCCCGAATTCCGGGGCCGGGGCCACGCCGGGGCGCTGCTGCACTGGCTGGAAGCCGAAGCGAGCCGCCTGGGGGCGGCAGAACTTCACCTCGACAGCGGCACCGGTTCGGCGCGCTTTGCCGCCCACCGCCAGTACCTTAAGCACGGTTTGAACATCACCGCCCACCACTTCAGCAAGGAGTTGTCATGACCGCCGACCCGCGTTACCCGCTTGGCCCCGCCCCGCAAGTCACCACCTTGACCCCGCCGCAGCGCCGCGAGGGGATGGCCGCGCTGCGTGCTCTGCCAGAGGAACTCCAGGCCGCCCTGTCCGGTCTGGGCGCCGAACAGCTGGACACGCCCTACCGCGAAGGCGGCTGGACGTTGCGGCAACTGGCGCACCATGTCGCGGATAGCCACCTGAACGCCTATGTCCGCACCCGACTGGCGCTGACCGAACCGGAGCCTACCGTTACCCCCTACGAAGAGCAGCGCTGGGCCGAGTTGCCCGACCGCCACCTTGACCCGTCCGTGAGCCTGGAGTTGCTGCGGGCGCTGCACACGCGCTGGGTGGCGACCCTGGATGGGCTGGAGGAAGCGGACTGGCCAAAGACCTTTCACCACCCGGTCAACGGCCCCACCACGCTGGAGCAGATGCTGGCCTATTACACCTGGCACGGCCGGCACCACACCGCTCACATCCTGAAGTTGCGTGAAAAGAGGGGCTGGTAACCATGCTGGACGAACGTTTTCCGATTGGGCCGGCCCCCATTACCCTGAGCCTGTCGCCAGAGGAGCGCCGCGAGGCTCTTGAGGCGTTACGGACGTTGCCTGTCGAGATCACCGGCGCCGTCGCTGGCCTGAGCGACGACCAGCTGGACACGCCCTACCGCGAGGGCGGCTGGACGGTGCGTCAGGTCGTTCATCACCTGCCCGACAGTCATCTGAACGCCTACGTCCGTATGAAGCTGGTGCTGACCGAACCGGAGCCCACCATCAAGCCGTGGAGCGAAGCCGACTGGGCCGGGTTGCCCGACAGTCAGGGCAACATTCGGCCCAGCCTGGAGCTGCTGTCCGGGCTGCATGCCCGCTGGGTCAGCCTGTACGGGTCGCTGTCCGCGCCACAGTGGGCGCGGTGTTTCGTTCACCCGCAGCTGGTCGCCGCGCAGCGTGAAACGGGGGCCGTGTGGGCGCGGGCCTTCAATGCCGACGAGCATGGGCGCGTGAACCTGGATCAGCTGCTGGCCACCTACGCCTGGCATGGCCGGCACCACACCGCCCACATCCTGAAATTGCGCCAAAGGCGGGGCTGGTGACGGACTTCTACGACCCCCGGCAGCGCGAACCGAGCCTCAGCCGCCGCCCGCACAACCGCCGCGACAACGGGTGGATCAGCGAACTGCTGCGGCGTGGGCGCATTGGCCGTGTGGCGACCCTCTGGCAAGGAGAGGACGGGCAGGCGTTTCCGTTCATCACGCCGCTGGCTTACGTGTATCGCCCACAATACGGCG
Source organism: Deinococcus fonticola (assembly GCF_004634215.1). Classification (NCBI taxonomy): domain Bacteria; kingdom Thermotogati; phylum Deinococcota; class Deinococci; order Deinococcales; family Deinococcaceae; genus Deinococcus; species Deinococcus fonticola. The sequence goes on from NZ_SMMH01000016.1 coordinate 57,307, forward strand.
ACATCGTGTACCACACGAATATCGTGGGGCGGCTGCGGGCCAACACCGACCAGGGCCAGCCCGCCACCTTCGAGACGTCCGAGATCGGCGGGCTGCTGCCCAGCAATTCGCCACTGGAACTGAGCGTGCAATACCGCAGCGTCATCGTGTTCGGGCGCGCCAGGGTGCTGACCGACCCAGACGAGAAACGCGGGGCGCTCACCGAACTCTCGCAGCGGGTCTTTCCGGGTCTGCGCATGGGGCAGGAGACGCGCCCGATCACTGACGCCGACCTGGCCCGCACGTCGGTTTATTCGCTGCATATCGAACGCTGGAGCGGCAAGGAGAACTGGCCGGACGAGGCCGACCAGGAAGGTAACTGGCCCGCGCTGCCGGCGCATCTTCTGCACCCGTGGCACCTGACCGAGAGACACGGACCCGTGACCCTGACCACCCTCGCGGCCCTGGTGGCGTTCCTGTTGCCGCTTCAGGTCTCGCCCGGCCCAGCCAACGTGTATTTCGCGGTGCTCGGCGCACGCGGCGGGGTGCGGCGGGCCGTGCCTGCCCTGCTGGGCTACCTGTGCGGGGTGGTCATCGTGACCCTGCTGCTCGGGTTCGCGCTGGATGCCAGGGTCTTCAGGCAGCCGGCCCTGATGGCTCTAATGTCGGTGGCCGGTGGCCTTTACCTGACTTATCTGGGCGGGCAGATGCTGAGTTCACCCGGCGCCCCTGCTCCGGAAGTTGGCCTCGCTGGTGACTTTCAGGCGCATGGCACTGCAAGGCGCGCTGGTGTTGCTGCTGAATCCGAAAGCCTACCTGATCGTGGGGTTGACGCTGGCCCAGTGCGCGGCGGGCCAGGCGGTGACGCTGCCTTATGTGCTGGCGGTGACGGGGGTCATTTGCGCGACGTTCACCGTGGCCTTTGTGCTGTGGGCGAACCTCGGCGCCCGGTCGAAAGCCCTGCCGGCCCGCTGGGAACACCGGCTGAACGTCGTTTGTGCCGTCGGCGTGCTCATGATGGGCCTGTGGATGACCTGGGAAGGCATTCGCGGGTGGCTCGGCTGAACACGTCGAACCAGTGTTGACCGGCAATCAAGGCTGTGCGCTGCGGGGCCTATGTTGCTTCACAGGCGCCTGAAACAAGGATGGAGAAACGTGCTAGACACTGAGCGAATGTCGCTGCTTTCACACTGGCCTGCTGTGGGCGTCCGGGCATGACCCGGCGCGATTATTTCGACCTGTTTCTGCTCTCGGCCTTCTGGGGCATCTCCTTTTTGCTGATCAAGTTTGCCGGCCACGACTTTCCGCCGGTGTGGGTGGCGCTGCTGCGTTCGTTGTTCGGGATGATGATCCTGAGGCTGGCGATGTGGTGGCAGAAAGTGCCGTTTCCGCCGCGGCCCCTGTGGCCCATGCTGACGCTGATCGCCCTGCTGAACAACGCCTTTCCCTGGCTGATGTTCGCCCTGGGGGAGCAGTCGGTCAGCAGCAACATCGCCAGCATCCTGAACGCCACCACGCCGCTGTTCACGCTGCTGGTGGCGGTGGGCCTGGGCGACTCGCGCCCCTCGCGGCCGATGTGGCTGGGGGTCATGATCGGGCTGGCGGGCGTGGCCCTTACCGTATCGGGTGGCATGCAGGGTGGGCAGGCCGCGCTGCCGGGCGTGCTGATGATCCTGGCGGCGGCGTTCAGTTACGGGCTGGGCGGCGTGATTGCCAAGAAGAACACCGCCGGCTTGACACCCCTGAGCGTGGCCGGAACACAACTGCTGCTCTCGACCCTGCTTTTGCTGCTCTTCGGCCTGTTCGGCGCTCACCCGGCGCAGGTGTCCCTGCAAGCCTGGGGCGCCGTGATCGTGCTCGGGGTGGTGGGCAGCGGCCTGGCGTACCTGGTGTTCTACAACCTGCTGGCCCGCGTGTCGCCCACCCAGACCACGGCCGTGACGTACATTCTGCCGATCTGGGGCCTGTTCTGGGGGGCGCTGGCCGGCGAACACGTCGGCGCGGCGTCGCTGCTGGGCGTGGCGGTGGTACTCTCGGGCGTTTACCTGATGAACCGCCGCCCGGTGCTGCCCGCCGGCCCCCTTGAGCGTGCAGCCCGCTGAGTGTCCGAACCGACTGGATGTCCCTGCGAAAGCCCCTCTGGATTTAGTTATAAACAGAGCGCATTGTCTACATTCGCCATCTGAGGGGGTTACGCCGTTTCGTCCGACCCCCTACACTGAAGGGACAGGCCGTTGAGAAGCGGCGTCACGATCACTGAATCAGGCCGGATAGACCGGCCACGTTCATTCACTGCCGGAGGAGGCCCCCATGACCAGCACCCAGAGCAAATGGCTCGACATCGAGAACAAGTACGACAGCGGCATCTACACCAAACACCAGGTGGTCATGGTGCGCGGCCAGGGCGCCACCGTCTGGGACGAGCAGGGGCGCTCCTACATCGACTGCGTGGTCGGGTACGGCGTCGCCACGCTGGGCCACAGCCACCCGGACGTGGTCAAGGCCGTGCAGGAGCAGGCCGCGAAATTGATGGTCATGCCCCAGAGCATGCCCAACGACAAACGCGCCGAATTCCTTCAGGAACTCGTGGGCGTGCTGCCGCAGGGCCTGGAGCGTGTGTTCCTGTGCAACAGCGGCACCGAAGCCATGGAAGCCGCCAAGAAATTCGCTATTACCGGCACCGGCCGCAGCCGCTTCGTGTCCATGAAACGCGGCTTCTCCGGTCGCAGCCTGGGAGCCCTGGCTTTCACCTGGGAACCCAAGTACCGTGAACCCTTCGGCGACGCCGTGGACAACAAGCACGTGGACTTCATCACTTACGGCGACATCGAACAGCTGCGCCAGGCTGTCACCGAAGAAACCGCCGCCGTGATCATGGAACCCGTGCAGGGTGAAGGGGGCGTGCGCCCTGCCAGCATCGAATTCCTTCAGGAAGCCCGCCGCATCACCAAAGAAAAAGGTGCGCTGCTGATCCTCGACGAAATTCAGACCGGCTTTTGCCGCACCGGCAAGATGTTCGCCTGCGAGCACAGCGGCGTCATTCCCGACGGCATGACCCTGGCCAAAGCCATGGCGGGCGGCGTGCCCATCGGGGCCTTCGCCATGACCCAGGAAGTCGCGCAGAAAATGCCCGGCGGGGGCCACGGCACCACCTTCGGCGGCAACCCGCTGAGCATGGCCGCCGGCACTGCCGCCATCCGCGCCATGAAACGCGAAGGCCTGGCCGAACAGGCCCGCGAGAAAGGCGCGTACATGATGGACAAGCTCCGTGCCATCGGGTCGTCCAAGATCCGCGAAGTGCGCGGCCTGGGCCTGATGATCGGCGTGGAACTCAAGGAAAAGAGCGCCCCTTACATCCATGCCCTGGAGCACGACGAAGGCGTCCTGACCCTCGCCGCCACGCCCCTGGTCGTGCGTTTCCTGCCGCCGGCCACCATCACCAAAGAGCAGATCGACCAGGTCGTCGCCGCCTTCGAGCGCGTGCTGAACAATGTCAATCCCCGTGCCGAGCGTCAGGAAGAACTCAAGCAGGCCGACAAGGAAAACGAGCAGCAGGAATAAGCAGGTTGGTCAGCTGTTGCTGGGTGGCCGTCAGCCCTCCCTTCTCATCCCTGTCTGGGCGAGAGGGGAGTTTAAGTTGTGCTGGGGAAGGCGAAGTTGTTTTCGTCAATTGGCTCTGAACGGACGAGTACAGTGTCAATTCCCCCAGGAGCGGCTGAGCTTGTGTGACGTTCTCCAGTCAGGTCATCCTGCAACCTGCGGCCACCGAAAACCTCCTTCTGGGCGGTGTATTTCATGCGTGCGACAATCCAAACGCCTTCCTTTTCTGAGGCACCTGTAAAGCTGCGCAGCAGAGCTTTCGCGCAGGGGTAGAGAGGACGGATACCCAGTCTCGGGCTTTAGCCATATGGCTGATGTTCTGCTGCCGGTTGACCGTTAAGCTGTGTCGGTATGTCGATGGGGGAAGCCGCTGCTGTGAAAACTGAACCGATTCAGGGAAGGCCGCCGACGCCGCTGAGGGAAATCAGCAGCATTGCCGTGCCGGTCAGTCTGGAAATGGTCATTCAACTGGTGTTGACCTTCATCAACCAGATCATCGTCGGCACGCTGGGGGCATTGGCGGTGGCGGCTGTGGGCCTCGCCGGTAGCCTCAGCTTCATGTTCTTCGTCACGCTGGGGGCACTGGGCAGCGGCACCAGCATCCTGATCGCGCGGCGTGAGGGCGCCGGTGACCAGGCTGGCGTCAGTCACGCCCTGAGCGTGACTGTGCTGCTGGGCGTGGTGCTGGGTGTGCTGCTGACCGCGCCTATCGTCCTGAGTTCCGGGCCGTTGCTGGGCCTGGCCGGCGGGTCACCGGACGTGAGGGAGGCGGCCACGCCTTACATGCAGGTGTTCATGCTGGCGCTGGTGCCCGGCATGCTGGGCTGGATTCTCAGCGGGGCGCTGCGCAGCCTGGGCCACGCCCGCACGCCGCTGGTCGCCACCGTCGTCAGCGTCGTTATTGAAGTCATCGTGGCTTACGGCCTGGTGTTCGGGCTGGGGCCACTGCCGCAGATGGGCATCGTGGGCGCGGCCTGGGCAGTCGTGGTGGCCAACACCTACAAGGCGCTGCACCTGGCCTACCAGATTTACGGCCCACGCCACCTGGCCCGCCTGAAACTTCCCCCCCACGGTATCTGGGACGACTACGTGAAACCGCTGTTCACCCTCAGCGCCCCACTGGCCTTCACCGAGTTCGTGTGGTCGGCGGGCGGCTTCATGTACGCCAGCGTCTTTGCGCGCGTGGGCACGCAGGCGCTGGCGGCCAGCCAGATCGTCGGCACGCTGGAAGGCATCTTTATCGTCGGCAGTTTCGGCCTGATGACCGCCGCCACCGTCCTGATCGGCAAGGCGCTGGGTTCCGGTGACGCCGCCGCCGCCCAGGCGTGGCTGCGCCGCCTGACGCGCCTGGGCCTGCTCACCGCCCTGGCCTTCGGGCTGCTGTTCGCCCTCACCAGCCTGTTTGTGCCGGCCCTGTTTCCCCGCGTGGGCAGCGACGTTCACCGCATCGCCCTGATCGGCATCCTGATCAACGCCGCCACGCAGGTCTTCAAAGTCCGCAACATGATCGTCGGCGGGGGGGTGCTGCCCAGCGCCGGAGATGGCAAAGGCGTCATCATCGGGGACGTGGTGGGGTCGTTCGTGGTGGGGCTGCCGCTGGCCATCCTGCTCGGGCTCTATACCCCGCTGGGGGTGTGGGGCGTGTTTCTGGCCCGCAGCCTCGACGAAGTGGCCAAGGTCATCGTCTTCGAGTGGCGCAAACGCCGCGTCGACTGGCCACGACTGGCGCAGGAGCAGCGGGGCCAGGACGTTGCCGCGCATTGAGCATTAAGGGGGAGAGGCTGACGGCCTGACAGAAAGTATGAGAAAACGTCCCCGATAGGGGACAATTTCTGTTTATGACGACAAAAATAGTCTTCGGGGACGTGCCCCGACTCTACCAGAATGTCCGGCCCTTCCTCAGCGCCCTCTGCTGGAACGATGTCCGCAATGCGGACACCTGTGCCTGGCTCGTCGCAGGGTGCTTGGAAAGCCGAATCTGCTCCATCCCCGCGTGGGTGAGTGGGCGAATCTCAAAAGCGCAGTTCGCGCAAAGCCGAGAGATTCAGGCCCGCAGGTTTCTGGAGAACCCGAAGGTTGATCCCTTCGAGATCTATGCGCCGCTGGTCTTCCAAGCCCTTCGTCACTGGGGCGAGCACCGCCTGGTGCTCGCTCTGGACACCAGTATGCTTTTCGGGGAGTTCTGCCTGATTCGCTTTGCTGTCACTTTCAGGGGACGATCTCTTCCACTGCATCAGGAAGTCATCCAGCACGAGAGCGCCCAGATTTCGACCCGACAACTTCTCCCTGTGCTCGCCCGTGTCAAAGGCATCCTCGATGCGTTGGGCATCCATGACGTTCGGCTCCTTGCTGATCGAGGTTTTTGTGACACTGAACTCATGGATTGGCTCTGGGCCTGCAAATGGCACTACCGCATCCGTATCAAGTCGAATCTGATCCTCGCTGACCTGCAAGGTCAGCGCCTGTGCAAGCTCGACGACATTCGACTCCGCCCCAGGGAAACACGCTGTTTCCACAACGTCGCCATCACCGGGCAGGCGTTTGGCCCAGTCCATGTCGCGGTCGCTCGACCCACAGACGTTCAGGAGCAGTGGCAGGTCGTGAGCAGCGAGCCGACAGACCTGGAAACGTTCGCTGAGTACGGCGAACGCTTCCAAATCGAAGAGGGCTTCCTAGACGATAAAAGTGGTCTCCACGGGCTGGAATCCTCGAACCTGCGTGATGTCGCGAGCCTGAATAGGCTCGTCATGATTCTGGCGCTGGCCACCCTCTTCCTGATCACCAAGGGCGTGCAAATCGTTGCGGAGGGCAGACGGCGGATGATTGACCCGCATTGGCAACGTGGGCTGAGTTATCTCAAGATTGGGGAACGGGCCATGCGCTGGGCACTCAGTCGCGGCCTCGAAGTGTTTATCCACCTGGCACTGCCAGGTGGGCCTGATCCAGAACCTCTGGGCAAACGGAAGAAGAAATGCTCTGACCCCATCACGTTGCTGGAAGTCGGCTGGACGCTGGTTTTACGCCCTCTCTCATACTTTCTGTCAGGCCGTCAGGGGGGAGAGGTCAGGAGCAAGAGCGGAAGCGTGTCCTTTTGCCGGATCACTCCCCACTGGCTATTCCGCTTCGATCAGCCGCACCCGCTCGCCGGTAGGCAGGAGGTAAGCGTGCAGCAGGCGGCTTTTCAGGTCGGCGATGATGTAAGGCACGGGGTACTCGGCCAGCCGGGTGTCGGTCAGGCTGGGCTGGCCCGGCCCGTGCGGGTGGCTGTGGTACAGCGCGGCCAGTTCCAGCCCCTCGGCCTGCATGGCTTTCAGGGCGCGCAGAAAGTGGCCGGGGTGCGCCAGGTACTGCGTTTCGGGGGTGGGGGAGACGTTCTGGAAGGGGTAAAAGGTCACGACGTGGCCCTCCTGGCCTTGCCAGGTGCCGCCGAGTGCGCCGACGCATTCGTGGGGGGCCTCGCGCAGGGCGTGAGTCCACAGGTTGTCACGCATGGCGCGGGGCAGGTGTAACAGCACGCCTGAAGTGTAGTGTGAGAACGCTGGCCCGTGAATTGTGCGCCAGGCACGCGCTTTATTTACCTGGCCTTTAGGTTAAACTTGGCGGCATGGCGAAGGCGGCAAAAGCGAGAAATATTGCTCCACAGGCGAGCCGCTTTGACGGTGAGGCGCTGGGGCTGGTGCTGTTCGCCCTGGGCATTCTGCTGGCGGTTACGGTGTTCAGTCCGGCGGTGGCGGAGGATCAGCGGCCGGGCACGGCGCAGGCAATCGGGTTCATGGCGGCCACGCGGGCCGCCGTGGTGGGCTGGCTGGGCTGGGGCGCGTATCTGCTGCCCATCATCCCCGTCGCTTACGGGGTGCTGGTGTTCCTGGGGCGCAGCCTGCGCAACCTCACTCGGCGCGTGCTGGGCGGCGTGGTCGTGGCACTGTCGCTGCTGGCGCTGCACGAGGTGGTGCAGCCGGGCGCGGCGGGACAGCTGGCGGCGCTGGTGGTCGGGCCGGTCGCGGGCGTGCTGGGCTATCTGGCGGCGCTGTTGCCACTGGTGACGCTGACCCTGGGCATAGAGTTGATTCTGCACCTGGCCCCGTTCGCGCTGCTGAAAACGCTGTTCCGGCACATCAGCATTCTGCTGGGGGGCGGGGCGGCCCGCGTGCAGGGCGTCATCGAAAGCCAGCGCGGCGGTCAGGAATCCGCGCGGGTGCGGCAGGAGGTGCGGCTGGGACTGTCGGCTCACCTGCGTGAACTCGACACCCTGCGCCGCCTGTTCCCGGAAGATGACAGCGTCAAGCGGCAGTTCGAGGAGGTCAGGCAGGCCCGCAAGACCGTGAAGGCGCAGGATGAGACCGGCTTGAAACACCTGTCGCGCGACCTGGACAACTGGCAGGCCATGACGGCCCTGTACGTGTCCAACGCCGGGCGTGACCTGCGCGAGGCCGTGAAAGTCGAGGCGCTGGACGCCGGCGCCGACGCCGAGGCGCTGCTCAAGGACATGAACGCCGGCCGCCACGAACTCAGCGTTCCGCTGGCCAGCACCCAGGCCAGCGGGGAACTGGAGGTCATTCGCCGCCGCGCCGTGCAGGATCTGCACCGCATCGCCTTCCGCGCCGGCCGGCTGGAACGTGAGCGCAAGGCCGCCGAGAAGGCGCTGGCGAAGCCCGACCTGCACGCGCTGGGCCGTGAACGCGCCGCCCACGAGGAACGCACCCAGGGCTGGCAGGAGTTGCAGCAGGAGTACACCGAGTGGCTGACTTTCGCCTCGCAGTACCCCGGCTGGCCGGATCTGGCCGCCGCGTTCGACCGCGCCCCCACCAGCATCGCCACGACGCTGGCGCTGGCCCTGCGCAATCACTCGCTGGAGACCGTCGCGCAGCGGGGGGTGTGGCAACAGCGGCTGGTCGACGCGCAGCAGGAGCTGTTGCATCAGGCCGAGACCCTCACGCCGACCAGTGTCGGGTCAGCGAATCAGACGGTGGTGCTGCCCGTCATGGACTTCGAGTTCGCGCCCCGCCCTGAAACGCCCGCCGCCCAACCTTTGCCCCTGGCCGAACCGGAGGAAATCCTGGTGGTGTCCGCCAAAGCTGGGCAGGTGCAGCGCCACGCACCCGCGCCGGCCCTGGGCAGCCTGGACGCCCTGGAAGACGGCCTGACCGGGCACGGTGACCTCGACCCCTGGGACGACGCCGACGATGACCTGCCTTTCGGCCCGCCTGCCCGGCAAACTGCACAGCAAGCGGCCCAGCAAACAACTCGGCAACCTGCACAATCTGCACAGAAAGGTAGCGAGCCCCTGAAGGCCGTGCCGCCACAGAAACCGCGCCTGTTGCCCACAGGGGGCGTGAGCGCGGCCCCCTGGGAAAGCGCCGAACCCGAGCGCCAGAGCAGGCCCGTTCAGGGCGGCATTCCCCTGCGCCTGCCGGACGACGCGCTGCTGGACGCCATACCCGCTGCGCCCGTGAACGCCACCGGATTAGAGGTGGCGGCCCGCCAACGCGCCGGCCTGATCGACGAGACGCTGCGGCAGTTCAACCTGCAGGCCCGCGTGGTGGACTTCGCGCGTGGCCCTACCGTCACCCGCTACGAGATCGAACCCGCACCCGGCGAGAAGATCAGCCGCATTTCCAGCCTCAGCAACGACCTGGCCCGCGCCCTGGCGGTGGGCGGCGTGCGTATCGAGGCCCCGGTGCCCGGCAAAAGCGTGATCGGTCTGGAAGTACCGAACGCCGAACGTGAACCCGTGACCTTCCACCAGGCCGCCGACTCCAGCACCTTCAAGAACAGCCGCGCCAAACTGCCCATCATCCTCGGCAAAAGCATCGACGGTGACCTGATGGTCGGTGACCTGGCGAAGATGCCGCACCTGCTGGTGGCGGGGAGCACTGGGTCAGGCAAATCCGTGTGCGTCAACACGCTCATCACGTCGCTGCTGTTCAAGTACCTGCCCACCGAGCTGCGCTTCCTGATGGTCGACCCCAAGATGGTGGAACTCACGCCCTACGACGGCATTCCGCATCTGGTGCGCGGCGTGGTGACCAACCCGGTCGATGCGGCCGGCGTGCTGCTGGGCGCGGTGGCGCACATGGAGCGCCGCTACAAGATGATGTCGCAGGTGGGCGCCAAGAACCTGGAGCAGTTCAACGCCAAGATGCGCCAGACCGGCGAACCCGAACTGCCGCACCTGGTCATCATCATCGACGAGCTGGCCGACCTGATGATCACCAGCCCCAAGGAAGTCGAGTCCGCCATCATGCGCCTGGCCCAGATGGCCCGCGCCACCGGCATGCACCTGATCCTGGCGACCCAGCGGCCCAGCGTGGACATCCTGACCAGCCTCATCAAGGTGAACATTCCGGCCCGCATCGCCTTCGCGGTCAGCAGCAGCCACGACTCGCGCACCATCCTGGATTCGGTGGGCGCCGAGCGCCTGACCGGCATGGGCGACATGCTGTTCTACCAGCCGGGACTGGTCAAGCCGCTGCGCCTTCAGGGGCCGTACATCAGCGAAACCGAGTCGGTGCGCATCACTGAGGAACTGCGCCGCCAGGTGTTCGACGACACTTTCGTGGAACTGTACGGCGCGGATTTCGAGGGCGGCATCGAGGCCAGCGGCCCCACCGCCGACAAGAGCAACATGGATTTCAGCGACCCATACCTGCGGCAGGCCGCGCAAATCTGTATCGAGGAAGGGCAGGGCAGCGTTTCGCGCCTGCAACGCCGCCTCTCAGTCGGTCACGCCCGCGCTGGGAAACTCATGGACATGCTCGAAGCCATGGGCATCGTCAGCAAGCACCAGGGCAGCAAACCCCGGGAGGTGCTGATCACTGAAGCCGATCTGCCCGAATACTTCGGGAAATAAGAGAAGCACCACCTGTGCTGGCTTCCCTCTGGGCGGCCTGCCTCGCCGCTTTCCATGACCGCCAGGAAGGGGCGCTGGGACGGGGCGGGGGCGCCGGAGAGGGTGAATTAACTCTAAGGTTGCATTTTGGCCGGAAGTGGTGTCAATTGGGTGTCGGACAAATCTCCAAATTTATTTCCACCTGAGGTGACTTCATGAAGAAGCAAATCGGCCTGACCACCCTGAGCCTGATGCTGGCCTCCACAGCCTTCGCTGGTGGTGCAGGCGCTCCCGCCCCCACGACCGCTGGCAAGTGCCTGAGCATCTCGCAGCTCGTGGCGACCAACCCGCAGCTCAGCACCCTGAACACCGCGCTGGACGCCGCCGGTCTGACTGGTACGCTGAACGCCGCCGGCTCTTACACCGTCTTCGCCCCCACCAATGCGGCCTTCGCCAAGGTGCCCAGCGATCAACTGGCGACGGTTCTGAACGACCCGGATGCCCTGCGCAGCGTGCTGCTGTACCACGTGGTCGCCGAGAAAGCCACGGCGGCCCAGATTCGTGGCGTCAAGGGTGGCACCACCGTGCAGGGCGCGGACATCACCGTCACGACCAGCGGCAACAGCGTCAAGATTAACAACGCCACCGTGACCCGCGCCGACATTCTGGCGTGCAACGGGATTGTGCACCTGATCGACACGGTGCTGATGCCCCCCATGGCCGCCGAGCCTGCCGCGGCTGCGCCGGCCCCTGCGCCCGCTGCCGCGGCCCCGGCTGCCCCCGCTCCGGCTGCTGCACCCGCTCCAGCCCCTGCGCCCGTTGCCACGGCCATCGTGATTCCCGCCACGCCCCTCTCGGGCGGCACGGTCACCCCGGGCAGCGCCGTCACGCAGCAGACCACCACCGCCCCGGCGCCGGCCACCACCGACACCCAGACCACCACGGAAACGACGACGGACACCTCCACTGAAAGCACCGATACTGCGGAGTCCACCACCGAGACCACGGAAGTGAGCGCTGCGCCGGTGGAAATCACCGTTGAAACCGGCTCGGCGGCCAACGTGTACGCCGTGATCGAGCAGGACGCCCGCTTCAGCACGCTGCGCGGCCTGATCGCCGACGCGGGCCTGCAAGAAGACCTGGCCAAAGCCGGAGCCCAGTACACCATTTTCGCCCCGACCAACGACGCCTTCGCCACCCTGCCCGAAGAAGTTCTGACCAACCTCAAAGGCGACAAGGAAGCCCTCAAGAAGGTGCTGCTGTACCACGTGGTCAACCGTCAACTGGCGCAGGGCGACCTGTCCAGCACGGGCATCATGACCATGCAGGGCAGCGAACTCGACCTGGGCGCGGCGGCTTTCACCACCGTCTTCAACACCAGCACCGGCATGGTTTACCCCATCGACGTGGTGCTGTTGCCCACCGACTTCGTGGTGCCGGACGCTCCCAAGAACTGAAGCCAACCGTTAAAAAGGGCCGCCTGTTTGCGCGGCCCTTTTTCCATGGTGGGTACTAAACGCCGGCCCTCAGTGGCCCAGGATTTTGCTCAGGAACTGCTGGGCCCGCTCGTGTTTGGGATTCTGGTAGAACTCCTCAGGCGTGGTGTCCTCCACGATATTGCCCTGATCGAAGAACAGGATGCGGTCGGCGACCTCACGGGCAAAGCCCATCTCGTGGGTCACCACCAGCATGGTCATGCCGCTGCGGGCCAGTTCCTTCATCACGTCCAGCACTTCCTTGATCATCTCGGGGTCAAGCGCACTGGTGGGCTCGTCGAACAGCATGATCTTGGGTTCCATGGCCAGGGCGCGCGCAATCGCCACGCGTTGCTGCTGCCCGCCCGAGAGCTGCGCCGGGTACTTGTGAGCCTGCTCCTCGATCCCGACGCGCCGCAGCAGTTCCAGGCCCTTGCGCTCCGCGTCGGCGCGGCTGGCCCGGCGCACGCGCATGGGGGCCAGGGTAATGTTCTCCAGCACGGTCAGGTGCGGAAACAGGTTAAAGGACTGAAACACCATCCCGACCTCGCGGCGAATGGCGTCCAGGTTGCCCTGCCCGTTCAGGGGAATGTCGTCCACGGTGATGCTGCCGCCGTCGTGCGGGTCGAGGGCGTTGATGGTGCGGATGAAAGTGCTCTTGCCGCTGCCGGAAGGGCCGATGACCACCACCACCTCGCCCTGGCGCACGGTCAGGTTCACGCCACGCAGCGCATGGAAACTCCCGAAGTGCTTCTGCACGTTTTCGGCCACGATCACGGGTGGGCCGAATGTCCGGGCAGGCAGACCGGTGGACTGGGACGCGGTGGGCGGGGTGGCCGTCATGCACCTTACTTTAACGGCATTCGGGCCGCCCGGTGGGGAGGTGACTGGACGGGGGGCCGCCCCCTCGACCTGAAGGTGCCAAATTTTGCCGATGTGCTTGTGCTACGATTGCGCCACTTCCACTTCATGAGGCACGCTGGTGTCTCCCTAGTCCCACTTCCCCAGGAGGGATTCGATATGCACAGAAACTTGAAAGCCGCCCTGCTCGCCCTGGCCTTTGGCACCGCTTCCACCGTGTCCGCGCAGGGCTTCCTGACCATCGGTTCGGGCAGCACCACGGGCGTTTACTTCCCGGTGGCGACCGCCATGGCGAAAATGATCAACGACAGCGGCAGCGGCGTGCGCGCCAACGCCCGCAGCACCGGCGGCAGCGTGTTCAACATGAACGCCCTGGCGACCGGGGAACTGGACATGGCGACCGTGCAGAACGACATCGCCTACTACGCCTACAAGGGCACCGGCATCAGCGCCTTCGAGGGCAAGGCCAACAACAAGGTCAGGACAATGGCCGTGCTGTACCCCGAAGTGCTGCACGTCATTGCCCGCAAGGACGCCAAGATCAACTCCATTGCCGACCTGAAGGGCAAGCGCGTCGTGATCGGTGACCTGGGCAGCGGCACCGAGCAGACCGCCCGGCAGGTGCTGGAAGCCTACGGCCTGAAGTTCGACGACCTGGGTCAGGCGCTGCGCGTCTCCCCGGCGCAGGGCATCACCCTGATGCAGGACAAGCGGGCCGACGCCCTCTTCTACACCGTGGGCGTGGGGGCCAGCGCCATTTCCCAGATCGCGCAGACGGTGGACGTGAACCTGGTGCCGGTGAGCGGCAACCAGGCCGCCAGCCTGCTGAAGAAGTACCCCTTCTACGTGCGTTACAACATTCCCGCCAAGAGCTACAAGGGTCAGGGCGCGACCGTGCCGGGCGTGGCGGTGCAGGCGACCCTGGTGACCACCACGGCGGCCAGCGACGACACCGTGTACAAGGCCATGAAAGCCATTTTTGCCAATGACAGCGCTGTGAAGGCCATTCACCCCAGCCTCGCCACCAACTACACCAAGGACAAGGCCGTGAAGGGCATTCCCGCGCCCCTGCACCCCGGCGCGGTGAAGTTCTGGAAGGAAATGGGCCTGAACGTCAAGTAAACCGTTTCACCCTCGGCCTCAAGGTCACGGGTTAAACCACGAGGGGTCAGCTTTAGGAGAAGGCTGGCCCTTTCAACAGAAGGAGGGATGAGAAGGGAATGAGTGACCCGACAAGACCCATCAGCAGCGACCCCAGCCTGGAACAGCAACTCACCGAGGGCGAGAAGAAAGCCCTGGAAATGGTGGAAGCCGCCGAGACGGGCGGACGCAAACTCTTCGGCTGGCAGGCCTGGCTGGTCACCGCCATCGCCGTGTCCTGGTGCCTGTTCCAGATGTACGCCGCGCAGGTCGGCACGATGGTGCCCACCACCCTGCGGGCCATTCACCTGGCGTTCGCCTTCGCGCTGGGGTTCCTGGTGTTCCCCTTTCCCTTCAAACGTAAGGTCGGCAAACCGGAAACGAAAGTGCCGTGGTACGACTGGATCCTGGCCGCCCTCGCCACGGTCAGTGCGCTGTACTTCTTCATCAACTACGCCGGGATCGCCAACAACGGCGGCATTCGACCGGACGTGCCCCTCGACCTGTGGGCCGGAAGTGCCCTGGTCGTCCTGCTGCTGGTCGCCGCCTGGCGCACCATCGGCATCGCCATGCCCATCATCTCTATCGCGTTCATCCTGTTCGCGTTCATGGGCGCAAAGGGCCTGATCAAAAGCATTCAGACGCCCTTTCACGGCGGGTACACCTGGCCGCAACTGATGGGTCAGCTTGCCACCAACACCGAGGGCATTTTCGGCACGGCCATCGGCGTCTCGGCGCAGATCGTCTTTTTATTCGTGCTGTTTGGCGCGGTGTTCGACAAGCTGGGCGCGGGCGACTGGTTCATGCGCATCGCTCAGGGGCTACTGGGCAGCTTCCGGGGCGGCGCGGCCAAGGCCAGTATCGTGTCCAGCGCCCTGAACGGCATTATTAGCGGGTCGGCGGTCAGCAACGTGGTCACCGGGGGCAACATCACCATCGGCACCATGATCCGCACCGGGTACTCGCGCGAGAAAGCCGGGGCCATCGAGGTCGCCAGCAGCAGCAACGGCCAGCTGATGCCGCCTGTGATGGGGGCCGCCGCCTTCATCATGGCGCAGAACCTGAATATCGAGTACCGCAGCCTGATCCTGGCCGCCGCCATTCCCGCCTTCCTGTGTTACGCGGGCCTGCTGGTCGTCTCGCACATCGAGGCCCTGAAACTGGGCTTACGCGGGCTGCCCCGCAGCGAACTGCCGCGCCTGCGCAAGACCCTGGTCGAGGGCTGGTACTACCTGCTGCCCCTGGGCTACCTGATCGGCGTGCTGACCGCCAACCCCGACGCCAACCCCGAACGCATCGCCCTGAACACCATCCTGATGATGATGGTCATGATGATCGTGCAGGAAGTGTTCTGGGGCAGCCGGGACGGACGGGGTTTCGGCAAGGCGGCCGCCGACGGCCTCAGGAAACTGATCGAGGCCTTCGAGGCGGGTGCGCGCAGCATGATCGGTATCGCCATCGCCACCGCCGCTGCCGGCATCATCGTGGGCATCGTGACCATCACGGGGCTGGGCTTTGGCCTGGCGGACGTGGTGCAGGGCGTCGCCAACCTATTCAGCAACCAGTTCGTGCGCATTCTGGTGGTGCTGATGATGGGGCAGCTCATCGCCCTGGTTCTGGGCATGGGGCTGCCCACCACCGCCAACTACATCCTGATGAGCGCCCTGATCGTGCCGATCATCGCCCGCATTGCCGGGCTGGATACCGGCAACCCCGCCCAGATGCTGCCCGTGCACATGTTCGTTTTCTACTTCGGCATCATGGCCGACAGCACGCCGCCCGTCGCCCTGGCCGCCTTCGCCGCCGCCGCCATTTCCGGCGGTGACCCGGTGAAAACCGGCGTGCAGGCCTTTCAGTACGAACTGAGAACCGCCCTGCTGGCGTACATGATGTTCTTCAATCCGCAACTCCTACTGATCGCCAACAATCGCCTGGGTGGTCTGCCGCTGGGTGAGGCCATTCCTATGGTTATCTTCGCGTTCATTGGCCTGGTCGCGTTCAGCGCTGCCACCCTGATGTACTTCCACCGCCGGACAAACATCGTGCAATTCCTGATGCTCTTGGTCGCGGCTTTCATCCTGATCATTCCCACTCACATCCTGTACAACCTGGCCGCCCTGGGCCTGATGGCGGTGGTGTACGCCTGGCAACGCGCCGGGAGCCGCAACGAACCGCCCGGTCGCCTGCCCCAGGCAGCCTGAAACTGCTCACCAACCTCACGCCCGGTGCAAGCAATGCACCGGGCGTATTTGATTTCTCCTCACGAATCCTCAAGGCCGAATCACGTAACCGTCAGTTTCAAACGGCAAAGTGAAAGACATGAAAAAACTCTTGCTGGCGGCAATTGGGGCAACTGGACTTCTCGCAAGCTGCGGTAACGCTTCTGTCGGTGACGCTTCAGTAGAGTTGACAGGCATTAAAACAGAATATCGTACCGTAGGTGGTACTTATGTCGCCTGTGATGAAACCTCTGCTGGCTCTAGCAAAACGCAGGTGGGAGTTTATTTCACTGCTCAAGGAACCATCAGTTCTGTTGATATCGCGCTTAAAGGTAAGACGACCAGTCAGTACGATTCAAATTACATGACTAATGTGACTGGTGCTAAGCTGGCCAGTATTGGCGGCAATGATTTCAAGGTTGTCTTTGACGCCGACTCAACTGTAGGTCTCTTGCCGCAGGCCATTATCGTCAATCCAGCCGCCCGCACTGTAAAAATTGTGAGTGTCTTGCCTTCAGACAACGTGGGTAGCTTCTACGCTTCTTTGAAACTAAATACTCCTGCTGGTTCCGACACGGCCTCTACCCAACTCATTGCAAACGGTTATATTCCTGTTTATCAGTACTGTACTGTCCTCAGCACTACTGCTGAAACATTATAACCTTCAGCCTCAATTAAATTAAAAAACCCCACCTTATGTGGGGTTTGACTTCTTCTTATTTTATTCTACCTTGGTTTCCAGTTTGATTTCGCTGTTCAGGCTGGCCGCTACCGAACAGTATTTTTCGTGACTGAGGTGCGCAGCTTTTTCCAGGGCGTCCTGTGTGATGCCTTCGCCGCTCGCGATGTGCCTCACCGTAATGGTGGTGTAGCGTTTGGGGTCGGTGTCGGCACGTTCGCCCTCAACTTCAATGCGGTAGGCGCTCAGCGGCGTGCGGCGTTTCTTCATAATCTCCACCACGTCGTAGGCGGTGCAGGTGGCCAGGGCACCCAGCAGGGCCTCCATGGGGGAGACGCCAATTTTCACGGGGCTGTTGTCGATGAGGAGCTGGTGCCCGCTTTCGCTGACGCCCAGGTAACGTTGTTCGCCCAGCCAGGTGACGTGCAAAGTCTTTTTCATACTGGGCAGGGTAGCGCACTCAGGCTCTGGGCGGGTCAGTCGTACTGGTGCCTGCGCCGCGAATCCAGGGCGATGCTGAGCGTGACGGTCAGTGCGGTAATGAGGGCCGTCATCACGATTTCCCAGGGATGGGCATTCAAGAGATAGGTGCAAGTCAGAGCGACAAGAGTAAGGGCCGGAATCCAGGCCCAGCGTTTTTTTAGGCTGATCTTGGTGCAGTGGTTGAGATAGGCGCGGCGATCCCTGGTGGCTTGAAAGGGCTGGAAATCAGTGATCACTGGCTCGGTCTGGGTCATGGGTCATTTCCTTCAAAATGGTTTGAGCGGCCGACTGTGTAATAAGGGGAGCGGTTTGTTCACTGTATCTTCATCTTTTTGCTCTGACGGCTTTCTTTCAGAGGGTGACGGAATGAGATATGAAGATATGACTGGTGTGCCGCGACATCATCCGGCTCCACCAAAGGCACACAGCACGGGCGAGACTACGAGAACAGTGAAGTAAGAGTGCCCGTTCGCACGGCGCCTACCCCTGTTATGGGGTACACCGCAGATAACAAGAGCATCAAATGAAAAAACGCCCGCCCCACATGGCAGGGCAGAGGCGTATCAAGGGCGGGCTTGAAGTGACGGCGTAATCTCAGGAAAAGCTGGAACCTGGGTTCAGGGCATGCGCCCGATCATGCGGTCTCCCACGTAGTTCATGGCGTTCCAACTGTGGCGGTAGACTTCCATCACGCTGAAGTTATCCACCAGCGCCACTGAACCATCGGGCAGTGTCAGGTCGTAACGCAGGCTCATTTTGGCCCAGGGCACCAGGGCGCTGGGGGCCGTAAGGGTCGGTTGCACCAGGATGGCATTGGGCGTGGCGACATCGTTGGCGATCTTGGCATTCGGGTACTTGCGCTTGATGGCCCCGGCCGAGTCACGTTTGATGGCGGCCAGAATACTGTTCATCTGATCCTGGCTGACCAGGGCCGTGTTCCCGATTACCTTGGCGTCCAGCACCACGTAAGTGGAGGTGCTGAGGGCGCTGGCATTCCAACTGGCGGGCAGGGCCTGCGCCAGCGCAGGACTCAGGAGGGTCAGAGCGGTCAGGCTGAGGAGGGTCTTTTTCATATCTGTCAGTTCAACACATGGAGTCTGACGGGCCATGAGGGAACACTGAGCACCGTCAGGTTGGTGCCACGCGCCTGCCATGTTCAGATCAGGCCCCCTTGACCTGAGCGTGCGCCACCTGCCCGCCAACCGACCTGGTGAAAGGCTAGCTGAGTGGGAGAGACGCCGCACATCTCAGACACGGCCGAGAAAGGCATGCGTCCGGTAGTGCAGCGTGACTTGCTGCCCCATCTCCTCTTGTTCGTGGGCATGCGCCGCGAACAGGTCGTCCAGGGCAGCGGTCATCAGCGCGTGCGCGGGATCGCTGGGGGCCGGCAAATAACTGATACTGCTGGCCAGGCCGTGCAGGCGCTCACGGCTTAGAGGCAGCGGGTTATCGAAGATGACGGTTTCGTAGCCGCCCGGCATGAAGCGCGGAAGATCCCCTTCCGGCACCCGGCTGATTTGCAGGGGATTCTCCCCCTCCCGGTAGAACTGGGAGACCGCCTGCCCATACGCTTCATTAAAAGGGGCCGCCACGCCGCGCCAGTCGTTCCACACCAGCAGCACTCGCCCGTCTGGTGTCAGGATACGCCGGAATTCGGCCAGTGTGCGCTCCGGATCAAACCAGTGCGCCGCCTGAGCCGCCGTGACCAGAGACACCGACTGTTCCGGCAACCCTGTCGCTTCCGAAGTGCCGTCCTGCACCGTCAATTGCCCCGCCTGCACAGCGGCAGCGAGCCGCGCGGCCAGTTGCGCCCGCATGTCCGGATTGGGTTCCACAGCGCTGACTCTGGCTCCGCCGGCCAGCAGCAGTTGCGTGAACAGCCCGGTGCCCGCGCCGATGTCTGCCACAGTGCCCAGCAGATGCCGGGCTGCCAGCCAGTCACGCAGCTCTGGCGGGTAACTGGGCCGCGCCGCCGCGTATACCTCAGCCCGGCCCAGAAAACGCTCAGCGTTCGGCACGCTGGGCCTCCTGGGCATGCCCCTCGGGAACCTGAACTTCTACATGGCCACGGGCATCTACCCGCAGGTCAGCCAGCGGCACTGCGGGGTGGCCGGCTTTTCCGGGGAACTCAGGGAAGGGAACCGGGCGGGTGGGTCGCCAGGCGTTCGCCACGAAGAAGACCACGCCGCCCAGGCCCGCCGCCACGATCACGAACCACAGCAGGCGCAGCAGCACCCCGGCCGTGCCCAGAGCAGCGACGCCTACCCCGACCAGCAGTTGCCCTGCCAGCCACATGACCCCCAGGGCCACCACCGCCAGCAGGATCACGCCCAGCGCACCGAGAAGAAGGCGAGTCATGCCGTGAGTATGCCAGAGTCACGAGTGGCATTCGCCAGCAACAGTCATCAATAACAAGGGCAGGGAGAACTGGGTATGCCCAGCCGCTCCCTGCCCGGTGCCCGAATCGTTCAGTCCATGTTGGCGATGATTCGGTTGCCGAACTCGCTGGTTTTCACCTCGGTCGCGCCTTCCATGCTGCGGGCGAAGTCGTAGGTGACGGTCTTCTGCTGAATGGTCTTGTCGAGCGCCTTCAGGATCAGGTCGGCGGCTTCGGTCCAGCCCATGTAGCGCAGCATCATTTCGCCGCTCAAGATGACCGAGGAGGGGTTGATGACGTCCTTGTTGGCGTACTTGGGCGCGGTGCCGTGCGTCGCCTCGAAGATGGCGTGCCCGGTGACGTAGTTGATGTTCGCGCCGGGCGCGATGCCGATGCCGCCGACCTGCGCGGCCAGCGCGTCGCTGATGTAATCGCCGTTCAGGTTCAGGGTGGCGATCACGTCGTACTCGGTGGGGCGCAGGAGAATCTGCTGCAGGAAGTTGTCCGCGATCACGTCCTTGATCACGATGCCGTTCGGCAGTTGGCACCAGGGGCCGCCATCGATTTCCACGGCGCCGAACTCGCGCTTGGCCAGCTCGTAGCCCCAGTCGCGGAAGCCGCCCTCGGTGAACTTCATGATGTTGCCCTTGTGCACCAGCGCCACGCTCTTGCGCCCGGTGTCGACGGCGTACTGAATGGCGGCGCGCACCAGGCGCTCAGTGCCTTCCTTCGACACGGGCTTCACACCGAAGCTGCTGCTGTCGGGGAAACGGATTTTCTTGACGCCCATTTCGCGGGTCAGGAAGCCGCGCACCTTCTCGGCCTCGTCGGTGCCGGCTTTCCACTCGATCCCGGCGTAGATGTCCTCGGTGTTCTCGCGGAAGATCACCATGTTCACGTCCTGGGGGCGCTTGACGGGACTGGGCACGCCGTCGAAGTACTGCACCGGGCGCACGCAGGCGTACAGGTCGAGTTCCTGACGCAGGGCCACGTTGATGCTGCGAATGCCCGTGCCGACCGGGGTGGTCAGCGGCCCCTTGATGCCGAACAGATACTCGTCGAAGGCCTTCAGGGTTTCGTCGGGCAGCCACTCGTTCGCGCCATACACTTCCAGCGATTTCTCGCCGGCGTACACTTCCATCCACTCGATCTTGCGCTGGCCGCTGTAAGCCTTCTCCACGGCGGCGTCCAGCACGCGCACGCTGGCGCGCCAGATGTCCGGGCCGGTGCCGTCGCCTTCCACGAAGGGAATGATGGGGTGGTTGGGCACCTGAAGCTTGCCGCCCTGCATGCTGATCTTCTCGCCGTTTACCGGAACTTTGATGTTTGTCGCCATTGCCTGACTAGTTTAGCGTCCAGCGCACGTCAACAGGTGCGGGCCAGGTGTCACCGTGCGCGTGCAGACCGGGTGCAAAAAAGGCTGGGGATATGCTCTGCGTCTACTTTGACCCCGCCTGATAATCCTGCTCGTCGACCTGTGAGGTTGATCCTGACTGTCCTATAGGATGACGGGCCCGTATCCGCCTGCACTGTGGATGCCTTGCATGCCGCAAAATCCTGCATTGGCTGTCAAATCTTTCCTTTGCAGCACCTTGACAAAAGGAAGGCGCGTTATTGCGTGCCTGGCGGAAAGGTGCTAGATTTCCTCTCGCCTTGACCGGCCCGCGCACGTGGGGTCATAGCTCAGCTGGGAGAGCGCGTCGTTCGCAATGACGAGGTCAGGGGTTCGATCCCCCTTGACTCCACCACAAAACCCGCCATAAAGGCGGGCTTTTTTATTGCATGGGTGGGTTTAGGTCGCTGGTTTTCCCCCCACCCGCTTTACGGGTTCCACTGCTGGTTCGCGCCGTACTCGCCCGTGACGGTAAACGGCAGCAATTTCACCAGATTGAGCGGCAGGGTGACGCTCTGAGTGCCGCGCGTCACCCGCAGGCTGCCCGCCGTGTACTGCGCGGCCATGCCCGGCAGGCCCAGCACGGCCGCCAGCGGCACGTAAGCCTGCCCGCTCACATACCGCACAGGCACGGTTATACTGGTGGCACTGGTGCCAGACGTGTCGGCGCGGCCCAGCGTGGCACTCGCGGGCGTCAGGTTCTGCACGTTCCAGCCGGTGGCGACGCTGGCCGGCGTCAGCGGCAGATAGATCTGCTGGCCGAACACTACCGCGCCCTGCCCGGCCATGATGGCAGCCTGCGCGGGCGTCAGGCTGGGTGTGGCGGTGGCGGTCACGGGAGCGGAGGGTTGCGGAACGGTCGTTTGCGGGGTAGCGGGTTTCGGGGTGGGCACCTGCGCGGTAACCGGGCGGCCGGGAGCGGCATTGGCGGCCTGGGTGGCCTGCCTGCGGGCCTCCTGTTCCGGAGCTGTCAGCAGTCGCCCCCAGCCCTGCGGGTGGCCGCGGAAGGAAGTCCACGCGCCCACCGCGAGCGGACGGGTCTTCTCCAGGGCGTTCAGGGTGCCGCCCTCGGTGGTGAAGTACATCACGCCGCTGTCGTTGACGCTGACGCCCGTGTCCACTTTCTTGCCGGTGGGCAGCGTCCACAGCGCCTCTCCGGCCTGGCCGATGGCGTGCAGCGTGCCGGACAGGTCAGGGACCACGATGGTGCCGTCGCTCAACTCGGCGGCGCTGCCGGCAATGGCGGCACCGGCCTTGTAGCGCCACTCGTCCTCGCCGCTGGTGTTGACGGCGTACACGGTGCCGTCGTAACTGCCGATGACCACCAGGTTGCCGTCGGTCACGATGGGGCTGGCGTTCACGAACATTCCGGTGGGTTTACTCCAGCGCAGCTTGCCGCTGGGGTCGACACTGTAGATGCTGCGGTCACTGCTGCCGAAGTAGACGTTGCCTTCACTGTCCAGCGCCGGGCTGCTGAACACCAGTGACTTCGCGCTGAACACCCACTTGAGTTTTCCGTCGGGGGTCAGGGCGTGCAACTGGTTGTTGTGTGCCCCAAAGTAGATGGTGCCGTCTGCCGCCACCGCGGGGCTGCTGTAGATGGGCGCACCGACCTTGAACGTCCACAGCGTCTGGCCCTGGCTGTTCAGGGCGTACACGCTGCCGCCCGCCGTATTCACGATGAAGCTGCCGTCGCGGCGCAGGGCCGGCGTGGCGTAGATGTCACCGTCCAGCTTCACCTTCCACAGCAGCTTTCCGCTGGGGTCGAGCATATAGACCTGATCGTCGTAGCTGGCGGCCAGGACGTTGCCGCCCGGCAGCACCAGCGGCTGCGAACGGCCCATGTCCCCGGTCTTGAAGCTCCATTTTTCCTTGCCGCTGGCGTCGGTGCGGTACACCACGCCGTCCGAACCGACGAAAGTCAGGTCGCCGTTTGCGCTGACCGTCACCGGCGAGAGGACGCGCAGTTCCTTCGTCCAGGTGACTTTGGGTGGCGCGGTTCGGGGCAGCGCAGTTTGGGGCGTCGCTGCCTTCCCCGGGACGCTGGAGGCAGGCGACTGGGCCAGCGCCAGCGGGGACAGAACAGCTCCATGAAGCAGCGCAAAAGTAAACAGCGTAACAGTTCTCATGTGTGGCCTCATCAGATGGTGATCTCCTTTACAGTGCCTTAAAAGTGTGGTCAGAGAGTGGGGCGCAGGTGGACGCCCGTCAAAGTAGCGTCCTAAGATGTGCATCGATATGAAAAAGATTCTCATGCTGACTGCCTTCGGACTGGCTGGGCTGGCCGCCGCCCAGGACACCACGACCACTGCCCCTGCCGCCATGACCAGCCCCGCCGACATGAGCGCCAGCGACAACTTCACCAAGGCCCAGGAATACGCTGTGCAGGCCGACGTGGCGTACCCCGTGCCCTTCTATGACCGCACGCTCTGGAAGGCCGCCGTGGATCACAGCTACTACGCCGCCACCCAGGAAGCCGGAAGCCGCGATTACAACGCTTACCTGGCCCAGCTGTACACCAAGACCCAGTGGTGGATCAACGCCTACAACGCCTGGACGAAACTGGGCGAGCTGAACGATACCGAGAAGCAGTGGGCTTCCCTGAGCGCCGCCAAGCTGGCCTGGCTGGCCCTCCAGCGCGGCGACAAGACCGCCGCGGCCGCCTACGTGCAGCAGGGCCAGAGCTGGGCCGACAGCGCCAGCCTCCAGGCCATCAAGAACCGCCTGTAAGCCCCACCCCTGTCCTGACCGACGCCTCCCGAAATGGGGGGCGTTTTTCGTTTTGGCCTCTTGCTTTGTTACCATGACGTTATGTTTCGCCGCCCCGCCCTGCCGCCTTTCCCCGCCGGGGGCCTGCTGGTGGGCGGGGCGGCGCGGGACGTGCTACGCGGGGTCACCCCCAGGGATTTCGACTGGGCGGTGCCCGATCCACGGAACGCCGCGCAGGTCTTGGCGGCGCAGCGGCAGGGCAGCGCCTTTCCACTCGACTTGCAGCGGGGCTACTGGCGC
The DNA here is from genome assembly GCF_004634215.1 of Deinococcus fonticola. Classification (NCBI taxonomy): domain Bacteria; kingdom Thermotogati; phylum Deinococcota; class Deinococci; order Deinococcales; family Deinococcaceae; genus Deinococcus; species Deinococcus fonticola. The sequence continues at coordinate 81,351 of NZ_SMMH01000016.1, forward strand.
GTTCACCTCGCGGAAGGTGAGCAGCACGATTTCGTGCCGCTTCCGGCAGATGTCACCGCCGACCTGCTGCGGCGCGACTTCACGTTGAACGCCCTGGCGCTGACCGGGGACGGGCGCCTGCTCGACCCGGCGGGCGGTCAGCGTGACCTGAAGGCGCGGCGGCTGCGCATGGTCTCGGCCAGCAACCTGCGGGCCGACCCGCTGCGGGCCTGGCGGGCGGCGCGGTTCGCCACGACCCTGAACTTCACGCTGGAGCTGGAAACGGAAAGGGTGGTGCGTCAGGTCGCGCAGGAAGTCGCGGCGGGCACTCTGCCCATGCCCGCCTGGGAGCGCGTCCGTGACGAAATGCAGGCTTTGCTGGCGCATCAGGACGCGGCGCCCGGTGTGCAGCGCCTCGAAGGCCTGGGGCTGCTGGCCCTGACCCTGCCCGAACTGCGCGAGGGGCAGGGAGTGGGGCACGGCGGGTTTCATCACCTGGACGTGTACGCGCACAACCTGGAGGCCCTGCACCAGTTGCTGGCCCGCACCCCCGATGCCCCTCTGCCGCTGCGCTGGGCGACGCTGCTGCACGACGTCGGCAAACCGCGCACGCAGGCCCGTGACCCCGACACCGGGCGCCTCACCTTTCACGGCCACGACAAGGTCGGCGCGGCCATGACCGGGGCCATGCTGGAACGTCTGAAACTGAGCAGCGCCGACACCCGTCATGCGGCGAAGCTGGTCGCCGCGCACATGGTGCCGCTGCCGGCCACCCCCCAGGAAGCGCGGCGCTTCGTGCACCGCCGGCGTGACCTGCTGCCGGATCTGCTGCGGCTGATGCTGGCCGATCGCGAGGCCGCCCGTGGCCCGCAGAGCACCCCCGCCAGCCGCCACGCCTACGCGCTGGGCCTGGAGCGGGTGCTGGAAGCGCTGGAAGAGCAGCCTGAGCGCTCGCCGCCACCTCTGCTGAGTGGGAGCGAGATCATGGCCCTGCTGCACCTGCCGCCCGGCCCGCGTGTGGGCGTGGCGGCCCGGCAACTGGCGGAAGCCGCTGCCCTGCGCGAAGTGACCACCCCGGACGAGGCGAGGGCCTACCTGCTGGCCTGGCAGTCGGTAGATACCGGTTGACCCCTTGAGTGAGCCTTAAAGGTCACCCCCGGTTGACCTTGTAAGGTTCTGGTCGGCCCCTGAACCAGCGTGACATCTCTGCTTGAATCGGTGCGTTACACTGCCGCCCGATGACGCAGGACGCTTCGCCCGAATCCCGCCCGCTGACGCCCGACTGGGTGCGGGACGCCGTTTTCTACCAGATCTTTCCGGATCGTTTTGCCCGCAGTGGCCGCATCACTGGCCTGAGCTTGCAGGAGTGGGGCGACACCCCCACCTTTCACCAGTACATGGGCGGTGACCTGTGGGGCGTGGCCGACAAGCTCGATTACCTGCAGGGCCTGGGCGTCAACGCCATCTACTTCTGCCCGGTGTTCCAGTCGGCGAGCAACCACCGCTATCACACGCACGACTACTACCAGGTCGATCCGATGCTGGGCGGCAACGAGGCCCTGCGCCGGCTGATCGACGAGGCCCACCGCCGGGGGATCAAGGTCGTGCTGGACGGCGTGTTCAACCACAGCAGCCGCGGCTTTTTTCAGTTCAACGACCTGCTGGAACAGGGGCCACACAGCGCCTACAGGGACTGGTTTCACGTCGAGGCCTGGCCGCTGCAACCCTACGACGACACCCGCCCCGCCAACTACGCCGCTTGGTGGGGCAACCGCGCCCTGCCGAAATTCAACACCGAGAACCCCGCCGTGCGCGAATTTCTGTGGCAGGTGGCCGAATACTGGATCAGGTTCGGCATCGATGGCTGGCGGCTGGACGTGCCCAACGAGATCGACGACGACAGCTTCTGGCAGGAATTCCGCCGCCGCGTCAAGGCCATTAACCCGGACGCCTACATCGTCGGGGAAATCTGGGGCGACGCGCACCGCTGGCTGCGGGGCGACCAGTTCGACGCCGTGATGAATTACCACTTCACCCGCCCCTGCCTGGCCTTCTTCGGCGCGCACACGCTGGATCACCGCATGAACGAGGTCAGCGGCACCGGCCACGTCGCCCCTATGACCGCCGACGAGTTTGCCGGTCGCATGACCGCCGTGACGCAGATGTACCACCCGGACATCGTGCGCGTGCAACTGAACCTGCTGGATTCTCATGACACTGCCCGTTACCTGACCGCCGTGGGGGGCGATGCCAGCGCGCACCGCCTGGCCCTTACCTTCCAGTTCACGTACGTCGGCGCACCGTGCCTGTACTACGGCGACGAGATCGGCCTGCCCGGCGGCCCCGACCCCGACTGCCGCCGCGCCTTTCCCTGGGACGAACAGCAGTGGAACCAGGACACGCTGGCCCTGGTGCGCCGCCTCAGCGCCGCGCGCCACGCCAGTGACGCCCTCAAGCAGGGCGAATTCCGGGTCACGCACGCCCGCGGCGAGCACCTGGTGTTCGTTCGCCCGCACGTCAGTGGCACCGCCCACGTCGCCATGAACGCCGGTCAGCACCCGGCCAGCCTTCCCGTTCAGGTGGACGCCCCCGGCCCTTACCGCGACGCCCTAACCGACCGCGTCTACGACCTGGCGCCCGGCATGGAAATCGAAATTCCAGCGCGCGGTTCCGTGATTCTGCTGCCCGTTCAGGCCTGAAGGGTCAGAGAAGGAAGTGGACAGTAGGCGGCCAGAGCTCAGGCTTTGGCCGCCCCTCAAGCCTTCCCACTCACCGCGTGCCTGACGAGCTTCCAGTGGCCGCCGACCACTGCGGCGCGGCAATCTGTCAGCATTTCGCGTCGATTGCGCGTAGCATAGGGGGCCTGTTATGCCGTTACCCCGCCTGGCCCTCGACCGCCTTCCACTCAAACCCGGCACTGCTTCCAGCGTCCTGGCGGCGTCCCTGACGCTGGTGACGTCCGAATTCGTGCGCAGCGGCATGTACGGCGCTTACTTCACGCAGGTGATCGACACGCAGTACCACCTGCCGGTCGCGGTGGCGGGCATGGTCGTCGCGGCGCACATGATCGCCGACACACTCATGCGGGCGCCTGCCGGGTCGCTGATCCAGAAGTACGGGCCGCAAAAAGTCGCGTTTGCCGGCGCAGTTCTGAGCCTGGTCGCCCTGAGTCTGTTGCTGCTGCCGGCGGCGCACTCCATCTGGATGGTCATTCTTATTGCTGCGCTGCACGGCATCGGGTTTTCGCCGGTGTGGCCGGCCATGATGAACCTGACCGCCGACGCCGCCCTGCCCGGGTACGAGGGCCGCACCCTGACGCTGGTGACCAGTTCATTGATGCCGCTGGTCGGCCTGGGCTTCATGGTGTACGGGGCGGTTGCCAAGAATCCGGATTTTCCCATTATGGCCATGACGCTGGGGCTGCTGGTGCTGGCGGTGCTGGCCACGCTGCTGCTGCCTGCCCGGCGCCTGATTCACCACGCCAGCGAAGAGGATCAGCAAGCCAAGCCTCCCTCGGCCAGCCTGAGACGCCTGGTGCTGCCGCTGCTGCCCGCCGCACTGATGCAGACGCTGACGCAGGCCATCGTGGGCAACTGGCTGTTCCGCATCGCGCCGGAACTGGGCCTGGGGTACTGGGACCTGATCGCCCTGCTGGCCGTGGGCGGCGTGGTGGCGTTCGGGGCCATGCCACGCACCGGAAAAATCGCGGACGGTGGGCGAGCGCGGCTGGCGGTCACGGTGGGGTACGTGCTGGTCGCCGCCGGCATGCTGGGGTTCGCGCTGACCCCGCCGGTCTGGGCCCTGTTCGTCCTGGCCCCGGTGGTGGGCCTGGGCTACGCCTTCGTGACGCCCGGCTGGGCCGCCCTGGTCGCGCAGACCCTCCCGGAAGCGCAGCGGCCCGCCGCCTGGGGCATCCTGATGACCGTGGAGAACGGCGGTATGGCGCTGGGGCCGGCCCTGGGTGGCTTGACATACCAGCTGGTCGGTGCCCCCGGCCCGTTCGGCCTGAACGCCGTGCTCAGCATCGTCACGGCCGGCGGGTACATCCTCTTCAGGCAGCACTTTCCCTCCACCAACCGCAGCGCGCCAGCCGCGAACAGCGAACCCGTGCATGTCGCCCCTACCCCCGCCCACGTGGACGCCGACTACGCCCGCCTGCAAGAGGAAACCAAGACCTGAACCACACCCCACAGCGGGCCAGCCTCGTTGCGCTGGGTTCCTGACCTGCGCTAGATATAGGGGCCATGCCGTCCCGTTCGCGCCGTCAAGCTCGCCCCCCACAGCGTCACTCCAGGCTCAGCCCGCTTTTTCAGGTGATCGATGCGATTGGGATCGCCTCCTTAGCTTATTACGCCGTGCAACAGGCGGCCAGTGCGCTGCTGCCCCGGCCGAAAATTCCAGTGGCGCAGGAAGGCGTGGGCATCACTTTCCTGATTCCGGCCCTCAACGAAGCGCAGGTGATCAGACCCACCATCGAGAATCTTCGCGCGACCGTGCCGGATGCCCGCATTGTGGTGATCGACGACGCCAGCGACGACGGCACCGACGACCTGGTGCGTGAAATGGCGGCGCGCGACGCCCAGGTGCGCCTGCTGCGGCGGGAATTTCCGAATGCCCGACAGAACAAGGGCAAGGCCATGAACTGGGCCGTTTCACAGTTCATGGCCACGCCTGAATTCCGTGCCCTGGATCTGAACAACGAGGTCTTCATCGGCATCGACGCCGATGGGCGCGTGGGCGACGACTTCGCGCCGCAGGTGCGCGGGGCCTTCCGTGACCCGCAGGTGATGGCGGCGCAGGGCTGGATGCGTTACCGGCAGGACGCGGTTCACCTGAGCGGCTGGCCGGGGGCGCTGGCCAACCTCCTCCTGATTCATCAGGACCTGGAGAACTTCATCGTCGGGCATGACCAGCGGCTGCGGCACCGGGCGGGCGTGGCGTCCCTCACCGGGAACGGGCAGTGCATGCGGGCCAGTTACGTCGCACGGCAACTCGGGCGGGGCCAGCTGCCGTGGCCGGACGTGCTTCTGGAAGACTTTGCCAGCGCCCTGGAAGTCGCGCTGGAAGACCCCCGCAACCGCATTGCCACATTGAGCGCACAGGTCGGCCAGCAGGGCATGCTGGAACCCAGCCCGCTGGTGAAGCAGCGGGTGCGCTGGACGCAGGGCACCATGGAAACCCTGCCGTACCTGCCAAAACTGTGGCGCAGCAGCACCAACCCCGCCATCAAGGTGGACTTCACGTTCATGATCATCGCCCCGTGGATGATGACGCTGATGACCGTGGGCGGCCTCCTGAGCCCCCTGAGAAGCGCCCGCAACGTCAAAGGCGTGAGCATGCCCGGCTGGTGGGGCCGCACTGTCACCACCCTGCCCCTGGTGTACCAGCTCGGCTGGTCGGCGCTGTACACCCGCGAACGCCGCTTACCCTGGCGAACCGTGCCGTACCTGATGCTTACCTTCCCCATCTACCGCGCCATTACCCTCGTGTCGCTGCCGCTGGCCCTGAAACGGCACGCCACCGGGGAAAAAAGCTGGTACAAGAGTGTGCGGCACGACGAGTAAAGGTCTAGATCAATTGACAAAAGAACGCAGTGCTTTTTGTCCGAGCGGAGATTCCGTCTTGAAAGTCAAGCGGTAAAAGATTCCAGTGAAGGAAGTCCGTGGGTGGCGTTGTAAGGTCGACGGGATGACCAGACCCCATAAATCTGCTGGGCTAATTTACGCATCGCTG